>CAZMJQ010000044.1:0-6846 GCA_964566475.1 uncultured Propylenella sp.
GAGCTCCTCGGCCGTCACGTCGAGCTCCTCGTGGGCATTGTGCGGATGCGTTCCGACGGAACAGTAGACGTTGTCGAACCGCTCGGCGACCGCCAGCACTTGGTCGAGCTTGCGCACGCGCGTCGAGATCGTCACGAGCCAGCCGATGTCCGCCGCCGCGGCGCGCGTCAACACGTCGTCGAACTCGGCGGAAAAATCGGGAAAATCGAGGTGGCAGTGGCTGTCGACCAGCATGGGCAGTTTCGGCGCTGTCGGCTGAGAATTTCGCGGGGCGCTGACGACTATAACGTCTGCGGGACGCTGTAAACGCGGGCGCGGCTCACCGGATCGTCAGCGCCAGGCCCCAGGTCACGCCGAACAGCGCGATCGCGGCGGCGCCGCAGGCGTATTGCGCCCGCCGACCCGCCGGCAGCCGCTCGCCCGCCAGATGCAGCGCGACGCCGCCAGCCACCCCGACCGCAAAGCCGGCGAAATGCGCCCCGATATCCGTCCGCTCGCCGCCCGTGCCCAGGAATGCGAGCAATGCGACGCCGGCAGCGAGCGGCAGCCAGCGGCGCAATCCGCGCCGCCAGCGCGGCAGCGTCCTTCGCCACATCAGGGCCGAGAGCAACCCCAGCGCCGCGAAGACGGCAGTCGACGCGCCGACCGCCGCGTGCGCGGCCGGCTGAAAAGCGGCATTCACCGCATTCCCAAGGCCGCCGGCCAGAAACACGATGAGCCATGCGAGCCCCGGCCCGAGCGCCTGGCCGAGCAGGACGCCGAGCACGCCGCCTGCGACCACGTTGCTCGCCAGGTGGCCAAAGTCTGCATGCAGGCTGAGTGCCGTGAAGGCCCGCCACCACTCGCCTCCGAGGATGCGCCCTGCCCCCGCGTAGCCTGCCGCGCTCCAGTCGATGCCGAACAGATGCCGGCTGTCGGCGACGAACACGACGACAAGCACCGCGGCATAGGCGAGCGCGGCGTCGACGCCTTCCCCCGCGGGCCGGAGCGGCGGCTCGCGCCGGCTTGGGTTCTCGCGCCGGTATTCGCGAAGCTCCTGGCGGGCGCGCGCAGCGTCGCTGGCTGCCACGAACAGCCCGATGCGGCCCTCAACAGGAGCCAGCCGGCTCGCGATACCGACGGCGGCGAGCACGAGCGCGTCTCCTTCCGCGGCGGACGCGCGCGTATAGCGGTCGACCTCGACCCAGCTGTCCTCGGCGGGGGCTAACACCGCATCGCCCTTGCAGCGCGCGGCGCGTCACGCCTCGGCGACGCGCGCTTCGCTCTCCACGTAGCGCGGGAAGACCGGTTCCGCCGGCGGCAGCTTCGTGCCTGGCTCCAGCCGCCCTGCTTCGCCGAGCGCGGCGAAGCTGCGCGCGTCGGCGGGCGCGGCCACGAGATCGAGCAGCCGCGCGCCGGAATCCGGCATCACCGGCTGCACCAGGATAGCCACCTGCCGCACCACCTCGGCCGTGACGTAAAGCACCGTCGCCATCCGCTCCGGATCGGTCTTGCGCAACGCCCACGGCTCCTGCGCCGCGAAGTAGCGGTTCGCCTCGGCCACCACCTGCCAGATCGCGGAAAGAACCAGATGCAGCCCCAGCTGGCTCATCTCCGCCCGGCAGCGGTCGATCAGTCCGTCGGCCGCCGCGAGCAGCGCCAGGTCCTCGCCGGTGAAGTCGCCCGGCTGCGGCACGGCGCCGTCCGCGTAGCGGCCGATCATGGAGAGCGAGCGCTGCGCCAGGTTGCCGAGGTCGTTGGCGAGGTCGGCGTTGATGCGGTTGACGATCGCGTCGTGGCTGTAGGTGCCGTCCTGTCCGAATGAGACCTCGCGCAGGAAGAAGTATCGCACGGGGTCGACGCCGTAGTGCTCGCTGATGGCGAACGGATCGACGACGTTGCCGACCGACTTCGACATCTTCTCACCGCGGTTGAACAGGAAGCCGTGCGCGAACACGCGCTTCGGCAACTCCACGCCCGCCGACATCAAGAAGGCTGGCCAGTAGACCGTGTGGAAGCGCACGATGTCCTTGCCGATAATGTGGAAATCGGCGGGCCAGAAGCGCCAGAGCGGGGCGTCCTCGTCGGGAAAGCCCACGGCGGTGATGTAGTTGGTGAGCGCATCCACCCACACGTACATCACGTGCTCCGGATCGTCGGGCACCTTAACGCCCCAGTCGAAGGTCGTGCGCGAAATCGACAGGTCGTTCAGGCCCGACTTGACGAAATTCACGATCTCGTTCCGCCGCTCGCGCGGACCGATGAACTCCGGGTTCGCCTCGTAGTGCTTCAACAGGCGGTCCTGGTAGCCGGAAAGGCGGAAGAAATAGCTCTCCTCCTCTACCCACTCGACCGGGCTGCCCTGCGGCCCATACCGCACGCCGTTGTCGCGCAGCTCGGTCTCGTTCTGCGCGTAGTACGCCTCGTCGCGCACCGAGTACCATCCAGCGTAGCGGTCCTTGTAGATGTCGCCTGCCGCGGCCATGCGCCGCCAGATCTCCTGGCTCGCCTGATGGTGCCGCTCCTCGGTGGTGCGGATGAAATCGTCGTTGGAGCAGTTGAGCGCCGCCGCCATGTCCTGGAAGCGTGCCGTGTTGCGGTCCGCGAAGTCGCGGACGCTGAGCCCCTCGTCGCGCGCCGTCTGCAGCATCTTGAGGCCGTGCTCGTCCGTGCCGGTCAGGAAATAGACCTCGCAGCCGTCGAGCCGCTGAAAGCGCGCGATGGCGTCGGTCGCGATGATCTCGTAGGCGTGCCCGATATGCGGCTTGCCGTTCGGATATGAGATCGCCGTCGTAATGTAGAATCTCGGCTTGTCGGCCATGCGGGGAGCCGCCTCAGGATTCACAGCGTCAATGGTATCCCGGGCTGACGAAGGGCGGCGGCCGACGTCTCGAGCAGGTCGAGCACGAACTGCCTCCGGTCGAGGTTGTAAGTCTCGACCTCCCGCCCGGAAAGCGTCGCCTTTTCCCATAGCTCCGCCCACCTGACAAGCGGCGCGGCGGGGATATCGGCGGCCCCGACCGGCTCCGGCACGCCGCGGACGCGCCGGCTGAGATAGCCCTTGAAGAGGTCCATCAGCTGCTCCGTTGCCGCCGCCGTTGGGGCGCGCGCGGATAGCGCCAGTTGCGCCTCACCCTGCCCGCCCTCGATTGCCTTGCGCATCAGGCCGTAGAGCGCCACGCCCTCCTGCCGCTGAAGCTCGATAAAGCGCCGGGGGCTTCCCCCCGCCAGCGCCGCCGCCACCGGCGCATCGGGCCCTTCCGTCAGCTCCGGCGCCGCCTCGCGGACGACCGCCTGCGTCTCCTCCGCGCTGAGCGGTGCCAGGTTGAGCGCCCGGCAGCGCGACAGGATGGTCGGCAGCAAGGCGCCGCGACTCCTGGCGATCAGCAGGAAGAGCGTTTGCCGCGGCGGCTCCTCCAGGTTCTTGAGGATGGCATTGGCCGCGCTCGGGGTCATATCGTCGGCCGGATCGACGATGACCACGCGCCAGCCCCCCTCGCCGGCCGTTGTCCCGAGGAACGGCGTGATGCGGCGGATGGCTTCCACCGAGAGCGCGCTACGGTAGCGGCTGTTCCGGTCGTCCCACTCGCGCCGGAGGTGCAGCAGATTGGGGTGCGCGCCGATCTCAAGCCAGTGCGCGTTGGGCTCGCCCGGCGGCACGGACAGGTCCTTCGCCGCCGCGACCTCTGGCGCGGCCGGGTCCGGATGCGCGAAGGCGAAGCGCGCCAGGCGAAAGGCGAGTGTCGCCTTGCCGATGCCGCGTTCGCCCGCGAGGATCCATCCGTGATGCATCCGACCGGAGCGGTATGCATCGAGCAGCGTCCGCTCGGCCTGCGCGTGCCCGACGAGGCTCAGCGTCTGGCGGGGGAGCTTGACGGCTTCGAGCGCGTCGTGCGGGGGGCGCTCGATTTCCAGCTTCGGGGCGCGCGCCATGGCGGTCAGCCTGCCGGCCTTGCCGACGGCTGTAGTTGCTGCGCGACGGCCGCGCGGATGGCGTCCGCCACCTCCGCCTCGCCGGCTGTCGCGTCGATCACCACGCAGCGGTCCGGCTCTCGCCTGGCGATCTCCAGGTAGGCGGCGCGGCGCCTCTCGTGCAGCGCCTCGATATCACGCTCGAAGCGGTCGGGCCCGCCGCCGCGGCCTCCGATACGCCCGAGCCCCTCCGCCGCGGGAACGTCGAGGATCAGCGTCAGGTCGGGGCGGCTCCCGCCCACGGCGATTTCATCGAGCTCCGCAAGCCGCTCTCGCGGCACGCCCTCAGTCCCCTGATACGCCCAGGTGGAGTCGAGGAAGCGGTCTGAGATCACCCATTTTCCGGCCTTCAGCGCAGGCAGGACCGTCTGCTTCACGTGGTCGGCCCGGGCAACCGCGAAGAACACCGCCTCCGCTTCGGCGCCGAAGGGCGCGACGAGTCCCTGAAGCAGGAAGTCGCGCAGGATCTCCGCCCGCTCGCTGCCGCCCGGCTCGCGTGTAACGAGCACGTCGATCCCCTGCTCCTTGATCCAGTCCGCGAGCCGCGCCGCCTGCGTCGATTTCCCAGCCCCCTCCCCGCCTTCGAGCGTGACGAAGCGCCCGCGCACCGTCACGGAATCCAGCCGAAGAGCAGCTCGCCGAGCGCATCGAGCGCACGCGAATGGAGCGGCCCGCTCCCGACCGCCGCGGCGGTGTAGAGCGGGACCTCCTGGATCAGCCGGTCGCCGTTCCAAACCATGAAGGCGCCCACCGGTTGGCCTTGCGCCACCGGCGCCATGACGGGGCCCTGGTAGATGACGCGCGCGCGAAGCGCGTCCCCCGCGTCGCGCGGGATGAGGATGCGGATGGCGCCGTCGGCCTTGAGCGGCACGCCCCCGACCTCCCCGCCGTAGACCGAAGCCTCCGCGACGATCTCGTCCGCCTCGAACGCGGTCACCTGAAGGAAGTTGCGAAACCCCCAGTCGAGCAGCCTCGTCGCCTGGGTGACGCGCTCCCCCTCGGAATCAAGGCCGCCCAGGACGAGGATGAGCCGCTGGTCGTTGCGTTTCGCCGAAACCACGATGCCGTAGCCGGACTCCCTTATGTAGCCGGTCTTCAGCCCGTCCACGCCGATGCCGTCGCTGAGCAGCGGGTTGCGGTTCCGCTGGGCAATGTTGTTCCAGGTGAAATCCGGCTCCGCGAAGATCGGATAGTACTCCGGATAGGTCTGGATGATGTGCCGCGCCAGGATCGCCAGGTCGCGCGTCGTGGTCACCTGGGCGGGATCATGCAAGCCGTGCGCATTCTGCCAGCGCGAGCTCTTCAAGCCGAGCTCGGCCCCGCGCCGCGTCAGCCGGTCGGCGAAAGCCGCTTCCGACCCGGCGATTCCTTCTGCAAGGGCGATCGCGGCGTCGTTGCCCGACTGGACGATGAGGCCGCGAAGCAGCGCACGCACCGGAACCCGGGAGTGTATCTCGGCGAACATCGCCGAGCCGCCGGACGGCGCCCCGCCCTGCCGCCAGGCGCGCTCCGATACGACGAGCTCGTCCCTCAGCGTCAGCCGGCCTTCCTTCAACTCATGGAAGACGTACTCCGCCGTTCCGAGCTTGGCCATCGAGGCCGGGTGGATGGGCTCGTCGGCGGCCTTCTCGAAGAGCACCGTGCCACTGTCGTAATCCATCAGGATCGCGTGCGGCGCCTTGGTGTCGAATATCTGCGCCCGCGCGCCCGCCGCCCCCAATAGGGCCAGCGCGAGTAGAAGGATGGTCGCAATGATCGGTTCTCTCGGCGACGCCACGACTCACCTCGGCTTCGGGGACTGCCGCCGTGCATGAAACGATGCGCGGATTGCGGAATCAAGGCAGCGAAGAGCCGCAGGGCGGCAGCCGCCAGCCGCCAGCGCCTATTCGGCTCCTTCGGCGGCCTCGAAGGCGATCAGGATGCGCTGGGCCGCCGGCACCGAGACCGTGAGGCTCTGCATCGGGTCCGCGACCTGCTTCGCCGCGCGCTCCGGCGCGAAGGCGACAGCGCTCGCCGTGACCGGCCTCGGCAGCCCGGCCGACGCGAGCGTCAGGCGCGGCTCCGCCGGCGGCGGGCCGCTGTATGTGGCAAGGAGCATGGCCTTGTCCTCGCCCTCCAGCGGCGCCCGCGACACATACTCCACATGCACCTGCGTCACCCCGTGGCGGCGGAAGCCGAGGAGCGCTGCGGTCTGCTCCGACACGTCGATCAGCCGGCCGCCGCGAAACGGCCCGCGGTCGTTGACGCGCACCATGATGGAGCGCTCATTCTTCAGATTGGTGACGCGCACATAGCTCGGGAGCGGCAGCGTCGGGTGCGCGGCGGAGATTGCGGTACGGTCGAAAATCTCGCCATTGGCCGTGGTGCGCCCATGGAACTTCCCGCCGTACCAGGACGCTACGCCCGTCCGGCTGTAGCTGGTGTCCTCTTCAGGCTCGTAGACCTCGCCGGCGATCTCGTAGGTGTTGCCGATCTGCTCGCGGCCGCCGCCGCGCACGATCTCCGCCAGTTGACGCAGGAGGTTGCGGTCCGGCACGGCCGATACCGTGGGATCGGCCTCTTCCACGACGCGGAAGCCGTTCGCCACGGCGATTTTGGGGTTCTGGAGCGGAGCGGCGGTCTTGGCGACGGCAGCCGTCGTATCGCCCTCCGGCGCGCCCACTATCGTGCAGGCGGCCAGAGCGGCCACCACGCTCATCGCTGCAAAGGCGTGCGCAAAGGCAAAGCAGGCACGCACGGACCGGCTGCGCGTCGGTACCAAAACACCCCCACTGTCTACCGGCCGTATGATGCTGCGCCCGCCTGGACCGCAGCTCGTCCGGACCTCCACCCGTCCTGTCGCCGGCAGTCAGCCGGCTAAGGCAAGTCGTTACGATTCTCTTAGCCTGTGCGTAA
>CAZMJQ010000045.1:0-3212 GCA_964566475.1 uncultured Propylenella sp.
CGCGGCGGAGAGCTCGCTCAGCCCCTCGCGCGCGTCGGCGACGACCGAGTGCGCCCGGTGCTTGGTCGCGTCGAAGCGCCCGGCGTTGAGGGCGACGATGCGGGCTTCGGGCGAGAACACGGTCCATGAGCCCGTGGTGAAGTCCTGCAGCCGCGTGCCGACGGCGACGACCACGTCCGCCTCGCCGGCGAGCACGTTGGCGGAGGCGGCGCCGATCACACCCAGGGGGCCGATATTGAGCTGGTCTTCGTGCACCATCGACCCGCGCCCGGCGATCGTCTCGGCGACGGGGACGCCGTGCTTGCGGGCAAAGTCCGTGAGCGCCTCCTCGGCCAGCGAATAGCGCACGCCGCCGCCGGCGATGAGGAGCGGCTTCTTCGCGCTCTTCAGAAGCTCGGCGGCGCGGCGCACCTCGCCGGCGTCGGGCCGCGCGCGGCGGATGTGGTGCGTCCTCGGCTCGAAGAACGCCTCGGGATAGTCGAAGGCGAGCTCCTGCGTATCCTGGCAGAGACCCAGGAAGGCGGGGCCGCAATCGGCCGGGTCGAGCATCGTCGCCACCGCCTGCGGCAGCGAGGAGATGATCTGCTCCGGATGCGTGATGCGGTCCCAGTAGCGCGTCACGGCGCGGAAGGCGTCGTTCACGGTGGTGGTCGGATTGCCGAAATGCTCCACCTGCTGCAGCACCGGGTCGGGGCGGCGGTTGACGAATACGTCGCCGGCGAGGATGAGGAGCGGCAGGCGGTTGGACATGGCCACGCCCGCTGCCGTGACCATGTTCGCGGCGCCCGGGCCGATGGAGGCGGCCGCCACCATGATCTGCCGGCGGCGTCTCGCCTTGGCGAAGCCTATGGCCGCCAGCGCCATGGACTGCTCGTTCTGGCCCCGCCAGGTGGGAAGCTCGTCCTTCACCGCCTCCAGCGCCTCCGATAGGCAGGTGACGTTGCCGTGGCCGAAAATGGCGAAGAGGCCCGGGAAGAGCGGGACGGTCCTGCCGTCGATCTCGGTCTTCTGGTTGACGAGGTAGCGCACCAGCGCCTGCGCCATGGTCAAGCGGACCGTCTTCATCGCATTCCTCCCGCTCCTGTCGTTTCGGCCGTTCTAGCCAATCGCGCGGCGCTCCGCGAGATGAACGATGTTCCGATGGCTATTGATTTGTACGGAGGATGCCCGTACATAACCTGTCATGAGCACATCGGAAAAGCACCCTGCGAAAAAGGCGAGATCGCCGCGAAAGACAGCGCAAGGCGGCGAGCCTCGAAAAGGCTCCAACGCGCGATCCGCGCGACTGGAGACGCGCATTACGCCGGAGAACCTCAAGGTGATCAGGCGTGCGGCCGAAATTCAGGGGCGCTCGGTAAGCGACTTCGTCGCGTCGGCCGCCCAAGAGGTGGCGGAACGGGCGATCGAGCGGACGCAGATCATCCGCCTCTCCGTCGAGGATCAACGCCGGTTCGCCGAGTCGATCCTGAAACCTCCTGAACCGACCGAAGCACTTCGCCGCGCATTCGAGAGCCACCGCCGACTGATATCCGCCCCGGATGGCTGACAAGCTCCCGATCGTGCCTCTCGATCGGCACGATCGCACGAACTTCTCCTGCGGCGTCGAAGCGCTCGACCGTTACCTCAAGATTCAGGCCACGCAGGACATGCGGCGCAAAGTGAGCAATTGTTTCGTCGCATTGGGCAGAGAAGGGGAGATCGTCGCATATTACACGTTTGCGGCAGCCAATGTGCTCGCCTCCGACCTGCCCGCCGACGTAGCGAGGAAGCTGCCGCGCTATCCTTACGTGCCAGCGGCTCTCATCGGACGCCTAGCGGTGGACAAGCGCGTGCAGGGACAGCGCTTGGGAGAGGCGCTGCTCGCAGACGCCGCGCTTCGGGCAGCAAGATCAGCGCCGGCCGTGTTCGCTCTTCTTGTCGATGCAAAAGACGCGAGCGCAGAAGCCTTCTATAAGCGCTTCGGCTTCCGTGACCTCCAAAGCCAATCCTTGAGTCTTTTCCTTCCTATCGCGACCGCGGAGAAGGCATGGCTCGGATGAGCGACTGCGTTACCGCCAGGGCGGACATCGGATGCGCGACATGTTGAACCTGCCGCAACGTCTCGGCGTTGGTCTGGTCGGCAGCGGCTTCATGGGGCGGGCGCATGCGTTCGCGTTCAACGCGGTCGGGCAGGTCTTCGACCCGCCGCTTCGGCCGGAGCTGACCGTGCTCGCGGACCGGACCGCGGCGATCGCCGGGGAGGCGGCGCGGAGCCTCGGCTTCGCCCGGGGCACGGGCGACTGGCGGGCGCTGGTGGAGGACGCGTCGGTCGACGTGGTGGCGATCACCGCGCCGAACGCCCTTCACAAGCCGATCGCGCTTGCCGCATTCGAGGCGGGGAAGCACGTCTATTGCGAGAAGCCGCTCGCCACGACGCTTTCGGATGCGCGCGCGATGGCGGAGGCGGCCGAGGCTTCCGGCCGGGTCGGGCTGGTCGGCTTCAACTACCTGAAGAACCCGATCATCGCGCTGGCGCGGGAGATCGTGCAGTCGGGCGAGATCGGCGAGCCGGTCGCGTTCCGCGGCATCCACGCGGAGGACTACATGACGGACCCGGAGGCGCCGCACAGCTTCCGCACCGAGCCGGAGGGCGGCGGGGTGCTGATGGACCTCGGCAGCCACATCGTGTCGCTGGCGCGCGACCTCCTCGGGCCGATCGAAGAGGTGACCGCTGCTGCGGCAACGGTGCACAAGATGCGCCCGGCCGAAGGGGGGCCGCGGCCGGTCCCCGTCGACGACCACGGCCATTTCATCGCGCGCTTCGCAAACGGGGCGCTGGGAACGGTCTCGGCGAGCTGGGTAGCGCCGGGCCGCAAGATGCAGCTTGAGTTCGAGCTGACAGGCACGCGCGGGACGCTCTTCTTCAGCCAGGAGCGCTTCAACGAGCTTCAGATCTTTGCGGCAGGGGCGGACCGTCCGGCGCGCGACGGGTTCCGGACGATCCTGGCGGGGCCCGCGACCCCGCCTTACGGGCATTTCTGTCCCGCGCCCGGCCACCAGCTCGGCTTCAACGACCTGAAGACGATCGAGGTGGCGCACCTCATCGCCGCGATCGCGGGGAAGGAGACTCCGAGCCCGGATTTCCGCGAGGGGTACGAGGTGCAGCGGACGATCGCGGCCGTGCTCGGCTCGGCGCGGGAGAGAGCCTGGGTGCAGGTCGACAGCCTCTGACC
>CAZMJQ010000046.1:0-5541 GCA_964566475.1 uncultured Propylenella sp.
ACAGCAATAGAACTTCATGGGGAAAGACGAACCAAACCGTGTTTCGCAGCGAGACTCCGCGGGTTCTATGGGCGACGGTTAACCGTTCCTCCCGCACCTGGAACAGTCTCGGATGAGCGGCCGCCGCTCAAGTCGGGAGAAAAGCGCTTCAGATTGTGACGGCGATCGTGGAGGTTGGCGCCTCTCGCCCAATGGATCGTCTCCTAGTAGCCGGGGCGATTGGGCGTACGCCATCAAGTAGTGAGTTTAGGCTGCTTTTGAGTTCGTCGCTCAAGTATGGCCTGACAGAGGGCACTGAAAAGGCCGAGCAAATCAAGCCGACGCCACTCGGTCTCCAAATCGCAAAACCAACCAGCTCAGCAGAGCAAGCAGCCGCGATGGTGCGCGCGCTCACAACGCCGCCTCTGCTGAAGGACATTTACTCCCATTTTAATCGGCAGCGCCTTCCCAAACCCGATTTCCTAAAGAACATTCTTGAGAGGCAATTTGGGGTGGACCCTGCTCATTCGAAGGAGTTGTCGGAGCTCTTCATTGAGAACGCCAGATACTGCCAAGTTCTCCAAAATATTAGTGGATCTGACTACATAAACCTGAGCGTATCTGGATTTGACAAAAGTATTCCAGAACAGGTCGAGGATTTAAGTGAGCAAGAAGGGGCTGATAACGAAGAGCAACCACCTCATGTGCGGCCAAATTCCTCTGAAGTCACACTGAATGACCGGCCAAAGCGTATATTTGTAGCGCATGGTAAGAAGCATGGTCCGTTAAAGGAAATACAAGCCATACTGACAAAATTCAAGATTCCGTATATTGTGGCCGCGGAGGAGGCCCACGCTGGAAGGCCAATCTCGATAAAGGTGGCACAGACGATGCAAGAGTGTAGTGCCGGGATCTTCATATTCACTAAGGATGAAGAATTTCGTGACAAGGATGGTGAGCCAGTTTGGCGTCCGAGCGAGAACGTTGTTTTTGAACTTGGCGCAGGCAATGTGCTTTGGGGGAACAAGATTATTGTTCTTAAGGAAGAGGGTATAAGCTTTGCTTCTGATTACAGAGACCTCGGATACATTACATTTCAAGAGGGACAAATGGATTCAATCGGTATGAATCTCTTCATGGAGCTTATTGCGTTTGATTTCGTGAAGGTCCAACCGGTCTAATCTTATCCCCACTCCTCTGCTCCGCTTACAATCCCCTCACCGCTCTTCACCGGAGGGTCCGCGTCGCGACCGGTGCGTTCATAGGAACGGCCCTGCTTCGCCGTACGGCTTCGCAGGGCGTAGCGGACGGCGCCCCGTTTCGGTCCGTGCAATCGCATATGAAGTCCTCATCCTGAGGTGCGAGCCCAGGAGCAACTTGGGAACATCCAGGTTGCAGGGAGACGGTTGGTCCCCGCCGTTACGCCGAACGACTAACCTCCCCGCCTCATCTCCCTCACCTTCGCCCTTGCCCGCTCCATCGCCAGCGCCCGGCGCCTCCGGTGCGCCGCCTCGCGCGCTTCGCGCTCCGGCTTCGACTCCTCCTCTCCGGCCTCGGCCATTTGTATCGCCCGCGTGATCTGGAACCTCAGCGCGACGATGCGGGCCCTCTCCAGCTCGGGCGGATAGGGATGCGCGACGAGCCCCGGGCAGGGGCGGTCGAGCCGCAGGCTCCGCGTGCACGCCTCCGACCGGCGGCAGGCCTTGAGCGGACAGGTGAGGATGCGCAGCGCAAAGATGTCCTCCTCCGCCTGCGCCTTCTCCTCCGACCATGCCGGGCAGCCCGACCAATCCTCTTCCATCGCGCCAGAATAGCCGCCCCGCAACCTGCGGGGATAAAGCCGGGGCGCTGCCGCCCGGCACGACCCGCCCTCTCCCCTGGCTGGCGGGAGAGGGTGGCCCCTCGCGCCCGAAGTCGGGTGTTCCCGACTTCGGCACGTTAAGTAGCAACCCGGAAACGTCCGGGTTGCGGGAGGGGTCGGGAGAGGGGGCCGTGCCAAGGCCGAACGAATGGCCTCCACCATCCGTCCGAGCGCGATACTTATCCCCGCCCCCGAAACCTCCCTTACAATCCACGTCACCGCTCTTCACCGGAGGGTCCGGATCGCGACCGGCGCGGTTTCGGGAAGAGCGGGCGGCTCCGCGCCTCGGTCCTCCCGGAGAGGACCGGCGCGGCGAGCCCGGAAGGGTCGACCCGGGGGCGCAAGCCCTCTGCGAGATGTTGCGTCGCTAGGACTTCGCGAGGCGGAAGCCTTGCGGACGAAGAAGAGTGGACGAGTCGGGTATCGTAACCGCCGCGCGGGGCGCTGAGGAAGCGCCAGAAACAATAGAGCCCGGTGCTTCGTCAGCGCCCCGCTCCCTCCTCGTCGCGAGGAGGAATGAAGGAGCAAGCCTCGGATGCCGCAGCACCGCGAGAACGATGAAGCATGGCATCACGGGCCTGGCAGTATATTTCGGCCGGCCTACCGGCGGCGTTCGGCCATCTCCTCCACAACATCCGCCAACCGCTGCGCGGCGTCGAGGCGGGCCTCGGCCCTCGCCGCTTGCGCCGCGCGCGCCAGCTCGTCGGGCCAGCCCATGAGCGAGGCGAGGCGCGAGGCGAGCGTCGTGATCGTGATGTCCTTCTGATGCATCAGCCAGCCGCCGCCGGCCTCCGACAGCACGCCGGCGTTCTCCGCCTGGTCGTGATCGAGCGCATGCGGATAGGGCACGAGGATGGCGGGGCGGCCCGCTGCGGCAAGCTCCGCGACGGTGGAGGCGCCGGCGCGGCAGATGACGAGGTGCGCGGCGGCGAGGCGCTCGCCCATGTCGGTGAAGAACGGCTCGACCGTCGCCGCAGCGCCTGAACGGGCGTAGCTATCGCGCGTCGCCTGAAGGTCCTCCGGCCGCGCCTGCTGCACGACGCTCAGGCGGCGGCGGGTCTCCTCCGGCAGGAGCGCGACGGCGCCCGGCACGAGCTCGCAGAAGGCGTGCGCGCCCTGGCTGCCGCCGAAGACGAGAAGCCGGAACGGCGCGTCGGTCGGCGGCGCTTCGTAGGGCCGCGCCGCGTCTGTGATGGCGCTGCGCACCGGGTTGCCGACATGGAACTGCCGCCGCGCCCTTCCGCTCCCCTTCGGCTGGTCGAAGCCGGTGGCAAGCGTGGCGCCGAAGCGGATCAGGAGCCGGTTGGCGCGGCCGACGACGGCGTTCTGCTCATGCAGCACGATCGGGACTCCCGAAAGCCGTGCGGCGACGACCGGCGGCACGGTGGGATAGCCGCCGAACCCGACGACAATCGCCGGCTTCAAGCGCTGCAGCAGCTTGCGCGACTGGAGGACGCCGCTCCCCATCTTCGCCAGCGAGCGCGCAGTGGCGACCGGCGACCCGCCGGCGATGGTGGCGGATGGGATGCGGTGGGTCTCCTCGGCCGGCACGCCGGCGATCAGCTCGCCGACGCGCGGATCGGTGGCGACGTGCACCTTCCACAGTCGGCCGGTCAGCACCTCACGCAGCGCCAATGCCGGGAACAGGTGGCCGCCCGTTCCCCCGGCAACCAGCAGAGCGGTGGGCGCCACGCGAGCTTACGCCTCGGCCGCGACGGGCCTTGGCGGGGCGACCGCCACGCGCTGCTCCACGGAGCGCCGCGAGAGCGCCAGCAGGAAGCCCATGGTCATGGCAGCGGAGAGAAGCGCCGAGCCGCCATAGGAGATGAACGGCAGCGTCATGCCCTTGGCCGGCAGGATGTGCAGGTTCACGCCCATGTTGATGAACGCCTGGATGCCGATCTGACAGGCGAGCCCGGCGATCGCCATACGCTCGAAGTCGCTGTTGCGGCGGAGCGCCCGCATCAGCGCGCGCATGACGAGCACGGAGAAAAGGATGACGATCAGGAGGCAGAGGAGGATGCCGAACTCCTCGCCGACGACGGCGAAGACGAAATCGGTATGCGAGTCCGGCAGCACGCGCTTCATGATCCCCTCGCCCGGCCCGGTGCCCGACCAGCCGCCGCGCTCGAAGGACTGCATCGCCGTCATGATCTGGAAATTGTCGCCGCTTTCCGGATCGAGGAAGCGGTTGATGCGCTCCGCCACGTGCGGGAAAGCGAGATAGGCGGAGAACATGCCCGCCACCCCGACGCCGCCAAGCCCGGCGACAACCCACGTGTTGACGCCGGCGAGGAAGAAGAGCGCGCCCCATACGGCGACGAAGAGCACCGTCTGGCCGAGATCGGGCTCCGCCACGAGCAGCGCCGCGACAACGACGAGAAGCGCGACCGCCAGCATCTTGCCCGGCACGTCGGGGCGCCGGCTGCCTTCGGCGAAGAGCCAGGCGGTGATGACGATGAACGGCCCCTTGATCAGCTCGGAGGGCTGGACCGACATGCCGGCGATGAAGAGCCAGCGGCGCGAGCCTTTGATCTCCTCGCCGACGAACAGCACCATCACCAGCATCGCCAGGCAGACGACGAGGAGCACGAGCGCCGTGCGGCGCACCTGGCGCGGGGAGAGCAGAGAGAGTCCCAGCATGACTGCGAGTGCGACAGGCACGTAGACCGCATGCCGCACGACGAAATGGAGGCTGTCGAGGCCGATCCGCTCGGCGACCGGCGGGCTCGCCGCGAAGGAGAAGACGACGCCGGTGAGGAGCAGCACCAGCACCAGCGAGATCATCGGACGGTCGACCGTCCACCACCAGTCGGAGAGGGGCGAGCGATGCGCGCGGCTGATCATGCAACAGCCTCCAGAGGGGCTTCGGAGAGCGAATTGACGGCATTGCGGAACGCCTCGCCGCGCGCCTCGAAATCGGCGAACTGGTCGAACGAGGCGCAGGCGGGCGAGAAAAGCACCGCCGGCTCGGGACGGTTGTCGATGGCGGCATCCTCCGCCGCCATGCGCACGGCCGTCTCCAGGTCGCCGGCGATCACGTGCGGCACGCGGCGCGCCAGCGTCGCGGAGAACTCCTCCGCCGCCGTGCCGATCAGGTAGGCCTTGGTGATGGCCGGGAAGAACGTCGCGAGGCTTTCGATGCCGCCCTCCTTGGGAATTCCGCCCGCGATCCAGTAGATCGCCTCGAAGCTGGCGAGCGCGCGGGCGGCGGCATCGGAGTTGGTCGCCTTGGAATCGTTGACGAAGAGCAACCGGCCGTGGCGGCCGATGATCTCCATGCGATGCGCCAGGCCGGGGAAGCTCGTCATGGCGCGGAGGATCGTCTCGCCGTCGACGCCGAGCGCGCGGGCCGAGCCCCATGCGACCGCGGCGTTCTGCCAGTTGTGCCGCCCGCGCAGCGTCGGCAGACCGGCGAAGTCGGCGACAACTTCGCCCCCCTCCGTCAGCCTGCCGTCGACGTCAACGAAGAGCGTGGCGTCCTGATGCCTGGCAACCGAGACGGTAAGGAGCCGCGGCCGGCCCTGATACTGGATGGCGCGCACGACGGCCTGCATCTCGGGCTCGTCGATGCCGGCGAGCCCGGTGTCCTCGGCGGTCATGTTGAGGAAGATGCGCGCCTTGGCCTTTGCGTAGCCCGCCATAGAGCCGTGGCGGTCGAGGTGGTCGGGCGTGAGGTTGAGCCAGACCGCCACGTCCGG
>CAZMJQ010000047.1:0-6224 GCA_964566475.1 uncultured Propylenella sp.
CCCTCGTAGGCGAACCCGAAGCGCAGCGCCGCCTGCCGCGACGGCAGGTTGTCGGCGTCGCATTTCCACTCGTAGCGCCGATAGCCGAGCTCCTCGAATATCCGCCGCGCCATCAAGAGCATGGCCTCGGTTCCGGCGGGCCGGCGCTTCAGCCCTTCGCCGTAGGCGATGGAGCCTACTTCGGCGGAGCCGTTCGCCGCGTCGATGCGCATGTAGCTCGCCGTGCCCATCGCGCGGCCGGTGGCCGCGTCGAGGATGGCGAAGGGTACCCACTCGGGACTGCGGCTTTCGATCCAGCGCATCCCGGCCTTGAACGACGACTCGTCCGGCAGGGGGCCGATCGACATGTAGGTCCACGCGTCCGGGCCGCGGCCGCTGCCGAACGCGGCCCAGAGATCGCGCCAGTGGGTTTCCGCGTGGAGGCCGACGATGCGCACGAGGCGGCCCTCCATTGGTTGATTCCCGGGCGGCTCGCGCGGGATCCAATGCCGAAGGTCGGTACCGCTCACGCCCGGCTCCCGCCTCCGAACATGGAGTACACCTCGCCCATGTTGGCGGCGTCCGCCATGAACTCGAAGGTGCCTTTCTCCTTCAGCTCGCGGCAGGCGCGGAGGTATGCGCCCATAGCCGCCTGCAGGAGCCGCGGGCCGAGGCTCACGCGCTTGACGCCGAGGTCCCGGAGGGCGGCGACCGAAAGCGGCTCGGGGCCGCTGCCGCCGAGCACGTTGACCGGGCGCTGCACCCCGCGGACCAGCGCGGCGATGTCGTCCGCTGCAGCCATGCCGCAGGCGTAGACCACATCCGCGCCGGCCTCCGCCATCTCGCCCAACCGCTCCAGGCACTCCTGAAGCGGCGCCTCGTGTCCTGTGAGATAGGCCTCGCAGCGCGCCGTCAGCACGAAGCCGGAGCCGGCCTCGTCGATGGCGGATCGGGCGGCGCGGATGCGCTCCACCGCGTCGGCGCGGTCGTAGAGCGGCTTCTCCTTGCGGCCGGTGGCATCCTCAATGGAGCAGCCCGCAAGGCCCGCGACGATCGCCTGCCGCACGGTCAGGTAGACGTCGTCCGGATGGTCGCCGTAGCCCCGCTCAAGGTCTCCGTTCACCGGCAGGCCGGTGACCGCGGAGATCGTGCTGGCGTGGCCGACCGCCTCCTCGCGCGCTACCTGGCCGTCGCGTCGCCCGAGCGTCGCCGCGAAGGGTGCGCTGCCGGTCGCAAGCGCCTCGAAACCGAGGTGCCGGAGCACCTTGGCGCTGCCGGCATCCCAGGGGTTGGGCATGACGAAGATGCCGTCGCGCTCGTGCAGCGCACGGAAGCGGACAGCGAGGCCGTTCATCGTTGCTGCTCTGCGGCGCTACCTATCACCTTGATGCCCTCTGCTCTTGCGGCTCTGGCCAGCGAAAGATCGAGCGTGGCAAGGTCCAGACGGCGACGTTCCGCGAGCTCCAGATAGGCCGCGTCGTACGCCGTGAGGCCGTGAACATCCGACAGCCAGACACACGCCGACCATGCGTGTGCATGGCTCTCGGGGTCGACTTCGATCGTCATCATTGCGAGATTGGCGAGTGCGCGATCCCGGAAAGCCGCATCTATCCGCTTTCGCCTGATCGCCATCTGAAGACCGTTCGCGACTTCCAGTCGCCAATGGGGAGGGACGAGCGCACCGCGCTCACTTACCTGGTCGAGAACGGAGTGCGACTCGACGGTCCGTTCATCCTCGAAGTACCAGGAGAGCGCCACGGACCCGTCGAGCACCAGACTCAACGACGACCCTCGTCGATGAGGTCTTTGATCTTCGATCCTCCCAGCGTCACACCTTTGCTCATCCTTATGATGTCTTTCGCGGCACGTCGCGCCTTCTCCCGATCCGGCGCACCCGCATCAGGCACGAGCCGGGCTACCCTCTTTCCGCGTCGAGTGATTACAACTTCCTCGCCCTTTTCGACGAGGTCGAGCAGGCTGCCCAAAGTGTTCTTGGCCTCGAAGGCTCCTATCTCCCGCATCTCGCGTCATCCAATAAGCTGGTTAAGCTAGCTTATTGACTGGCGGCCCGCCATTCAACCCGCTCCGCACCGAAACCATCCTCAGTGATTATCGCGGGGGTACTCGTGATGCGCCACGTCGCGGTACTTCACTGCCGGCTTCAGCACCATGCCATGATCGAACTGATCGACGAGCGAGCGCTGGATCTCCTGCCACGGCGTCTGGCTGTGCGGGACGTAGCCGAGCCCGCCGTTGGCGACGCGGTCCTTCACCTCGGCGCGACGCGTCTCAAGCTCCTCGGCGGAGATCATGATGTCCGCCGTGCGCTTCCTGAGATCGACACGGAGCCGGTCGCCGGTTCTGACCAGCGCCAGGCCACCGCCTGCGGCGGCTTCCGGAGATGCGTTGAGGATCGAGGGCGAGCCGGAGGTGCCGGACTGGCGACCGTCGCCGATGCAAGGCAGCTCGCTGATGCCCTTCTTCAGGAGCGCGTCGGGCGGCTGCATGTTCACCACCTCCGCGCCGCCCGGATAGCCGATGGGGCCGGCGCCGCGGATGACGAGGATCGACTTCTCGTCGATGCCGAGCGACGGGTCGTTGATGCGCGCGTGGTAGTCCTCGCGCCCGTCGAAGACGACGGCCTTCCCCTCGAAGGCGTCGAGATCGTCCGCGTTCGACAGGTAGCGCTTACGGAAGTCTTCGGAGATCACGCTGGTCTTCATGATGGCGGAATCGAAGAGGCTGCCCTTGAGGTTCAGGAAGCCTGCCTCCTTCAGGATCGGATCGTCGTAGGGACGGATGACTTCGCGGTTCCAACTGCGCTTGCCCTTGCAGTTCTCGCCCATCGTCTTGCCGTTGACCGTCACGGCGTCGGGACTGGGCAGCAAGCCGCCCTCAAGCAGCTCGGCCACGACGGCCGGCACGCCGCCGGCGCGATGGTAGTCCTCGCCGAGGAAGCGGCCGGCCGGCTGCATGTCGAGGAGCAGCGGGATGTGGTAGCCGAGGCGCTCCCAGTCGTCGTTGTCGAGCGCGATGCCGAGATGCGCCGCGATGGCGTTGAGGTGGATCGGCGCATTGGTGGACCCGCCGATTGCCGAATTGACGACGACGGCGTTCTCGAACGCCCCGCGCGTCATGATGTCGGATGGCTTCAGGTCCTCCCGGACCATCTCAACGATGCGCTTGCCCGTCTCGTAGGCGATCTGCCCGCGCTCCTTGTGCGGCGCGGGGATGGCCGCGCAGCCCGGCAGCATCATGCCGAGCGCCTCGGCCAGCGAATTCATCGTCGTCGCCGTCCCCATCGTATTGCAGAAGCCGGGCGACGGCGCCGACGAAGCGACCAGCTCGAAATATTCCGGCATGCTGATCTCGCCGGCCGCGCGCAGTTTCTTCGCCTGCCACTTGATCGTTCCGGAGCCGGTGCGCTTGCCTTTGTACCAGCCGTTCAGCATCGGCCCGACGGAAAGCGCAATCGCCGGGAGATTGACCGTCGCCGCCGCCATAAGCTGCGAGGGGGTGGTCTTGTCGCAGCCGGTGGTCAGGACGACGCCGTCGATGGGATAGCCGAACAGCGTCTCCACCAGGCCGAGATAGGCGAGGTTGCGGTCGAGCGCCGCGGTCGGGCGCTTGCCGGTCTCCTGAATGGGGTGAACCGGAAACTCGAAGGCGATACCGCCCGCCTCGCGGATTCCCTCCCGCACGCGCTGCGCCAGGATGATGTGATGCCGGTTACACGGCGAGAGGTCGGAGCCGGACTGCGCGATGCCGATGAGCGGTTTTCCGGACTGCAGCTCCTCGCGGGTCAGCCCCCAATTCATGTAGCGCTCGATATAGAGCGCGGTCATGTCGGGATCGTCGGGATTGTCGAACCAGATACGGGAGCGGAGCTTGACCTGGGTACCGTGCTTTGCGTCGAACGACATAGGGCGACCTCTCCTTCTTCTTTTTGAGATACGCCTGCGGAACTGCCCAAATCAACGGCAATCGCGCCGCTGCGGCAAAAAGTATGACTTTTCTACGGAAGCATATGCAGCTATGCTTCCAACGTAGTGTTGGTCCCGCACGAGGAGAGGCACATGGCCATCACAATACGCAACAAGAGCACAGAGGCGTTGGTTCGCCGTCTGGGGAAGCGGTGGGGGATTGGCCCGAGCGCGGTGATAAGACGCCTGGCCGAAAATGCCGTCGCCCAGTCGGAGACGGGAACAGTGTCACCCGACGAGTTCAAACGCCGCATGAAGGCTTGGGACGAATTGATGGCGATGGTCCCGGAGTTCACGGAGGAAGAGAAGCGTCAGATGCAGTACGAGATGGATCACATGTACGACTATCTCGATGAGGAAGCTCGGGACCACATCAAAGCCGCCGAATGATCGTCATCGACACATCCGCGCTCGCCGCCATCTACCGTCGTGAGCCGGACGACATCCTCTTTCACGAGGTCATCGCGAAGACCGAGAGCCTGGTCATGCCGGCGACGGTATATGTCGAATTCAGCGCGCTGCGCCGCTACGGGGAGCCGCGCCGCTGGCTTGACATCGCGATGAAACGGTATGGGATATCGATCGGCGAAATAAGTGCCGCCGCGACCCAGGTCGCTGCAGATGCAGCAGAACGATTCGGCCGCGGCTCGGGACACCCAGCGCGCCTAAACTTCGGCGACTGCTTCTCCTACGCGGTCGCCAAGCATCTGGACGCGCCTTTGCTCTATAAGGGCGATGACTTCATCCACACGGACATAGAAAGCGCGCTTCCAAAATGACGCTGAAGACAATAGCGGGCTTCGACCGCATCGGGGAGGAAAACGCCTTCGCCGTTCTCGCCCGCGCCAACAACCTGGCGGCGCAGGGCCGCGACATCATCAACCTCGGCATCGGCCAGCCGGATTTCCGCACGCCGCAGCATATCGTGGAGGCCGCCGTGAAGGCGCTCCGCGACGGCCACCATGGCTATACGCCCGCCGTCGGCATCCCGCCGCTTCGCGAGGCGGTGGCGCGCCGTACGTTGACGACGACCGGCGTGGAGGTCTCGCCGGAATCGGTGCTGATCGCGCCCGGCGGCAAGGTCACGATGTTCGCCGCCATCCTCATGTTCGGCGAACCCGGAGCGGATATCCTCTATCCCGACCCGGGCTTCCCGATCTACCGCTCGATGATCGAGTTCACCGGCGCACGGCCGGTGCCGGTGCCGATCCGGGAGGAGAACGGCTTCGCCTTCTCCGCGGAAGAGACGCTGTCGCTGATGACGCCCGATACGCGGCTCCTCATCGTCAACTCCCCGGCCAATCCGACGGGCGGGGTCACGCCGCGCGCCGCAATCGAGAAGCTGGTCGCCGGATTGCAGAAATGGCCGCAGGTCGCAATCATGTCGGACGAGATCTACGACTGCATGACGTATGACGGCGAGGCGCATGTCTCGCTCCTTACCTTCCCCGAGATACGCGACCGCCTGATCCTGCTCAACGGCTTCTCCAAGACTTGGGCGATGACGGGATGGCGGCTCGGCTGGTCGATCTGGCCGAAGGACCTCTTCGAAAAGGTCCGCAAGCTCGCCGTCAATTGCTGGTCCTGCGTCAACGCACCCACGCAGTACGCCGGGATCGCCGCGATCGACGGACCGCAGGACGAGGTCGCCAGGATGGTCGCAGCGTTCGACCGGCGCCGGCAAATGGTCACCGGACTCCTGAACGCGCTCCCGGCCGTCTCCTGCGTCACGCCGAAAGGCGCCTTCTACGCCTTCCCCAATGTCGGACGGACCGGATGGAAGGCCAAGGCGCTCGCCAACGCGCTGCTCGAGGAGGCCGGGGTCGCGCTGATCGGCGGCCCGGACTTTGGAATCCTCGGCGAAGGATACGTCCGCGTCTCCTATGCCAACTCGGAGGAGAACATCCGCCGCGCGGTCGAGCGGATGGGCGAGTTCCTCGCCGGCGCGAAAGCGTCCTCGGAGCAGCAAAGAGCCGCGGCCGGCGCTGAGTGACGAAACACGCCACTGGCTGCACGCAATCAAATTGGGGCGGCCGCGAAATGAATGCGCGTCCCTGCCGTGCTACGGCGCGGCACCAACGCAATTCATGAGCACGCGGAGCCACCTCCAATGCGCAGATCAACACTCGCGGTCCTTGCCGCGCTCCTTGCCGGGACGTCGATCGCCCAGGCACGGCCCTCCACCCTCAACATGACATGCGGCGAGGCGCAGGCGACTGTCGCCTCGTACGGCGCCGTCGTCATGAGTACCGGCGACCACAC
>CAZMJQ010000048.1:0-14136 GCA_964566475.1 uncultured Propylenella sp.
CCGAGCCCGCGCAGCTCCTCGAACACGCGGATCAGCGTCAGCCGCTCACGCGCCGGCTTCGCCTCATTGCTCGCCAGAATCTCATCCAGTTCCCCCTTCCAGGGACCGATCCGCGGCAGAGGCTGCACCGAGCGCTCATACTCGAACGCCGTCGCGACGGGTGGCTTCTCAGGTACGCTTGGCTAGGCGATCTATGATTTTCAGGCGTTGATGTCCGCGCCACTGACAGCTCGCACTTTGCGCACCAATCGCTCCAGCTCGTCCAGGTCACCAGATTCCGGTCGGCAATCACGTTTCGATTCGCCAAGCGAGCGGATGATTGCCTGCTGCCTGTGAACCGGAACAGACCCATAGGAGCTGAACTTTGTCAGCACGTCCTCGTGGCCCAGACTCTGCGACCAAGCCTTGAACTCTTCCGGTGTGGTGCAAAGCTCCTCTCCCAGGCGTGCGAGCGTCTTCCGAAATGAATGCGGATTGAATTCCGGTAGCCCGGCCGCCGTGAACGCTTGTCTGAATATGCGCCGGATGGCGTCGGCGTTTTTCCAGTGGGCCCGTTCAAGGCCGATTGGCGCGAACCGCCCTTCCGCATCGAGCCCGATTCGTGTCTGGGGAAACAGCGGATCATCCGGCCCGAAGTGCATGGAAGGACGCTAGCGATCGTGAGCGGGCCAATTCGAACTAGTTTCCGTGACCGCAGGCGGGGGCAGACGAGCCGCTCGCGCGCGGTGGCAGTCCTCGCCTCGATTGTTTCGTCGGGCTGCGCTAGTCTGTCGGTCAAGGCCGACCGATAGGGCGCGAGCGGTCCGTCTGGCGGGATGAGGAGCCACGCCATGACAGTACCCGGTGACGATTACGATGTCATCGTCGTTGGCGGCGGACCGGCGGGCAGCACCGTCGCCACCCTGGCCGCTAAGGCAGGTCACCGCGTGCTTGTTCTGGAGAAGCGGCGCTTCCCGCGCTATCAGATCGGCGAGTCGCTGCTGCTGGAAACCTGGTCGATCTTCTCCCGCCTCGGGATCAAGCGGCGGATCGCCGGAGCGGGCTTTCAGCGCAAGCCCGGCGCCACCTTCCTATGGGGTGAGACCGACACGCCTTGGACGATCTACTTCGCGGAGCTCAACGGTCGTCAGCGCGACTCACGCAACGTCGAGCGCGGGCGCTTCGATCAGATCCTACTGGATCGCGCCCAGGAAGCCGGTGGAGAGGTTCGCTTCGACGCCTCCGCGATCGAGCTTCTTTGGGAAGACGAGCGCGTCGTCGGGGTGCGCGTCAAGCAGTCCGACCGCCCGGTCGACCTGCGGTCGCGTCTGACCGTTGACGCCAGCGGCCGCGACTCCAAGCTGACGGAGCGCGTCGTCTCCCGTTTCCGTCCCGACCAATTCCGCGGAGCGGCCATCTGGACATACTATCGCGGCGTGCGCCGCCTTGCGCCTCCGCAGACCGGCAACATCCTCTACGCGATGTTTCATTGGGGCTGGTTCTGGGTCATCCCGCTCAGCGACGGCATTGAGTCGGTAGGCATAGTCGTACAGCCCGAGAAGTTCTTCGAGGCGCGCGGCCGAGTTAAGGGACGGGAGGCCCTTTTCACGCAGGCGATCGAGGCCTGTCCGATGATCGCCGACATGCTGCAGAACGCACGTCGAGTTGATGGCTTTCACGCTTGCAGTGACTTCTCGCGTAACGCTCAGCAGTATTTTCGACCCGGGCTTTTCATCGTCGGCGATTCCGCCTGCTTCATCGACCCGATTCTCTCCACAGGCATCCATCTCGCAATGCGCGGCGGTCTGCTTGCCGGCCTGGCAGCGAACACGATCCTTGCCGGCGGAGAAGAAATGAGGGCGATGCGCACATTCGATGATCTCTACCGGCGTGACTACGAGCCCCTGCTCAAGGTCTCGCAGCTGCAATACGAAATGAACCGAAATGTCGAGGAACGCTTTTGGCTGGCGCATCGGATACTCGATCCGAGTCGTGAGAGCCGCGACCAACTCGCCGACCGTCAAGCATACATCAAGCTAATTGCCGGCATGGGGGCGGCTGACCAAGAGCGCCTGGTCAAGGCGCATCGCGTGCACCAACTGGAACGGTTCCGGCGGCATGGCCTCGGTCGTTACGATGGCGGAGGCTTCGGAGACGCGATCCTAGTTCCGACGAAGTCACCCATGCTCTTCGAGCCCGGCTACCGGGAAGGTGGGCGCCGACGCTTGACTTTCGCCTCCGCCCGCTTGACCGAGAACAGCAAGGGAGCCCGACATGTCGTCGGCACCTGGGACGCTCGGCTGTTGCGTTTGTGCGATGGAAAGCAACCCGTACGCAGTATCGTCGGCGAGCTCTCCAGGGCCCATTCGCTGACCGCTGCGGACGCCACCACTCTGAGGCGCATGCTCGGCTATTGGGTCGATAATCATGTCCTCCTCCGCGCCAACGCCTGAACGCAAGAGATGCGATCCCCCCGCCGCGCGACGACCGAAAGAGAACCGACGCTCGGCGAGTGGTTTCCGGCCGATCAGGAGAGCCGCGCGCGCAAGGGGTATTGGAAGGGGACGCACAGACTGGTCTCCCCGGAAGCGACGCTTGAGCGGGTGCAGCCCTTGATGCGCGACCTCGGCATCACCCGCGTGGCCAACCTGACCGGTCTCGATCGCATCGGCGTCCCGGTTGCGATGGCCTGCCGCCCGGCCTCTCGATCGCTAGCCGTCTCCCAGGGAAAGGGGCTGACGGCCGCGGCGGCTCGCGTTTCCGCCTTAATGGAAACGGTCGAGGGCTATCACGCCGAGCGCGTGTCGCGCCCTAAGATCCTGGCCTGTCAGCGCGAGTTGGAGCTGGCGCATGATGTCGTGGATGTTTCACGGTTGGCGCAAACGGCCCGATGCGGCTTCAATGCTGATGCGCCGATCTGGTGGGTGGAGGGAGCCGACCTGCGCACAGGGGCGGCGGTCTGGCTCCCCTTGGAAACGGTGTCCCTCGACTTCCGGATGCCGCCGCCGGAAGGCAGCGGTTGGTTCCTGTCGTCGAGCAACGGCCTCGCTGCAGGCAACCATCTGCTGGAGGCGATCAGCCATGCGATCTGCGAAGTGATCGAGCGCGACGCCTTCTCGCTATGGAGCCTCCTCAGTTTCCCGCGCGCCGCTGACACCAAGCTCGACCTCGACACTGTCGACGATGACTCGGTGCAAGAGCTTCTTGAGCGTTTCCGACGAGCCGACTTTGCGCTCGCCGCCTGGGAGACCACCTCGGACATCGACGTGCCGTGCTACTTCGCGACGATACTGGATCGGCGAACCAACAGCTCAAGCGCTTTCGCTGCGAGTGGCTTTGGTTGCCACCCCACGCAGGAAGTAGCCCTGCTGCGAGCGCTAACCGAGGCGGCGCAGAGCCGGCTCACGGCAATCTCCGGAGCACGGGACGATATGCTCCGCGCGAGCTATCGCAAGCACGCCAGTGCGGCCTCGCTGCGCCAGCAGCGCCAAGTCGTCGAGGGCTATGCGCCGCGTCGAGCTTGGCGCCGAGCCGCGTCCCGCAACATGGACGACTTCGCGGAGGAGGTCGACTGGATGCTTCGGCGATTGCAGGCGGTCGGTATCGCTAGCGTCGTTCTCGTCGATCTGACCGTCCCGGAGGTCGGCATCCCGGTCGTCCGAGTGGTGGTTCCCGACCTGGAAGCTGCCTGCGTGGCGCCAGACGATCACACGCTCGGCGCGCGCGGTCGCGCGGTGGCTGCCCGGCTATGACGGCCGTCATCTTCGTAGGCCCAACACTGACCGCCAAAGAGGTGCGGCGAGAGATCGACGCGACCTGCCTTCCGCCGGCTGCACAAGGCGATGTTTACAAAGCAACCGCGGCAGGGCCGCAGGCCATCGGGATCATCGACGGCTACTTCGAAAGCGTGCCCACTGTCTGGCACAAGGAGATTCTTTGGGCGCTGAGCCAGGGCGTTCAGGTCTTCGGCAGCGCCAGCATGGGCGCCCTGCGGGCAGCCGAACTGGCTGACTACGGCATGGTCGGTATTGGCGAGATCTATCGGCAGTTCGAGCAGGGGCTACTGGAGGATGATGATGAGGTCGCGGTCACCCACGCACCGTCTGAACTGCACTTCCGCCCCGTCTCCGAGGCGATGGTCAATATTCGCTCAACCCTGTCGGCTGCCGAGGCGGCGGGGTTGATACCGAAGGCCTTGCATCATGACCTGCTTCGCATCGCGAAAGACCTTCATTATCCGCTGCGCACCTACGACAGGATTCTGAAATTGGCGGGCGAAGGGGGCCTGCCGGAGGTGCCCCTGCGCGATCTGCAGCATTGGTTGGTCGGCGGGCGGGTGGATCAGAAACGCACGGACGCCCTTGCCATGTTGGCAACGATGCAGATGCACATGGCGCAGGATTTGGGGCCGCATCGCCCAAATTTCGCTTTCGAGCCGACGCGCGCGTGGACTCGAATGGTGCAAGAGGCCGATGGCGGGCAGCCTCTCGCGGGGGAGAGCCCGTCCGAAAGTCCGGTTCGCGACTTCGTCCGGCACCTTATCGGATAGGTTGCCGGGCCCTAGAGCGATAGACTCGGTGCGAGATTCCGAGGTCCGTCCGCTATCTCCGCTTCTTCCGCAGCCTGCGGCACAGGCGGGACCATGTACCCCTCGTGCGAGCGCAGCATCTCGGCGCAGTAGCGTTGCCGCGCACCCATGGCGGCAAGTGAAGGTGGTAGGTAGGGCGGCACGGAGGCTGGCACGGCAAGGTTCAGAACCTTTCCATCGAGCTGAACCGCCCAGCGCCGCGCTATGAACTCCGCAAGAATCGGTTCGATCTCTCCTGCTGGCCGACCCAGCGTCTTCTCAAGCTGCGTGAGCGTGGCGCCGTCGGCACAGGCGAGGAAAGCTTCCCGTTCAAGGCCCGCGAGAGCGGCGGTGCGCTGCGTCGCCGCTCTTCGCGTATCGATAAGATGCAGAGCATCACCTAGCTCGAAGCAAAGAAAGGCTGCCTCGCCAACCTCGGCGCGCCAATCCTGCACCGCCTCGACACAAGGACCGATGTAGGACATCGGGTCCCGCTCGTCGGCGTATCGGTGGTCGAAATAGTAGGCCAGCCGCGAGACGGCGTCCTGGTCGAAGGGGTAGAATTCGTAATAGGCCTGGGTTGGCTCAACGTCCGTGATTCCGAACGCCTTATGCTTCACGAACAGCGGGCTGAACCGGTGGACGCGAACCGGCGAGCAGGAGACGTAAGGCGGCTGCAAGTGCGCTAGCAACGGCATAAGGGCCGCCATTTCACGGTAATCTTCAGGGTCTTCGCCGGGGAATCCGAATAAGAGGTTCCACGCAGCGCCAATTCCAAACTCGGCCGTGTACTTCAACAGTCGGATGTTCTGCAGGGCAGTCACGCCCTTATCCATCAGCTTCAGCAGACGGGAGTTCAGACTCTCGATGCCCGGTTGGATCCAGACGATCCCGGCGTCCCGCAGCTGCGCCACGTGCTTGCGCGACAGGTTCGCCTTGATCTCGAAGAAGATGGCGCTGTTCGATCGGCTCTTCGCGAGCTCGGGCAGCACGTCCTGGAAGTAGCGCATGTCCAAAATGTCGTCGACTCCGTGGATCATCCTGACGCCCGTGCTTTGCAGCTCGCGGAACTCGGTCAATGCCCGCTCGGGGCTTTTGCGCCGGTAGGCGATGGTCTCGCCGTTTAGGCCGCAAAACACGCAATGGTGTTTCGCGCCATACCAGCAGCCTCGACTGGTCTCGATCGGCAGGCGCCGACGATCCGGTTCGATGAGACCGAGACGGTCCATCTGCTCCATCCAATCGTCATAGGTAGGGATCGGCAGGGCATCGAGAGGATACCCGCTGGTCATAGGATCGGCAGCGGGGCCTTCGCCCCGCGGCCCGTTGCAGCGGGTGTGTGCGCCATCCCTCCAAATCAGTCCGGGGATGCGCTCGGGCGGCCCGCTTCCTTCGGCCAGGTGCTTTGCTAGATCGACGATCAGCTGCTCGCCCTCGCCCCGGCAGACGTAATCGAGAAAGGGAAAGCTGCGATGCAGCTGCTCACCCATCTCGCCCTCGCAGTTGCTCCCGCCGAGGATGACGGGTGGCGGCATCTCACGCGCCTTGACGTGCTTGGCCATGGCGAGGGCGGGCGCGATATGGAACATGGTGCCGAAGCCGACAAGGCCGTAGCGGCTCCACTCGATCTCCCGCAGGCTCCTATCAATCAGCTTCCCGGCCTGTGCCGCCAGTTTTGGGTACCTTTCGATCATCGATGCCGGAATGCTCAGCTCGCCGGGCCCTCGCGCCGCCGTCGCCAGCGTACGCAGACGCTCACGAGTGAGCCGCGTGCCGCGAAGGCTAGGCGTGAAGACCAAATCGCCGAGGAGCAGATAGGGCGGCGCCGAGCCGCCGACCCAGGAATAGGTATCCTCACCGAGCATCTTGCCCAGTTCGATGTTCAGGTAGCGCACATCGCAGGCGAAGCCGGCCCTTTCCAGCGCGGCCTTGACCAGCGCCAAGCTGATGCTCGGCGTGTCCAACGCGAAGAACGGCATCTGGATCAGCAGCACGCGCATGAAGTCAGCTCACTCCCGGCTGAGGTTGATGCGCTGCGCTCACGCCTTCGGGCCTCATGACGCCAGGCGCCTCGGCTGAGCCGGGACACCTGACCGGTGGGACCTCAGATATAGGTCGCGTGCGCGCCGGGATCGTGTTTGGGGACCCGCGGGAAAAGTCCACCGTAGTCGGTCGTCTGATTGCCCTGGTCGCCGCTGCTGCGCGCACCGCCGACGACCTGACCCAGCGCCCCCTCGTTCAGCGATTGTGGGCCGGAGCCGGGGCCAACGAGGGCACTGGTCACCACTGAGAGTGCTTCCCGAGGGAAGCCGTAGCCGGCCTCCTTCGCGGCCGCCATGACGGCGTTTAGTGCCTCTTCTTCGGACTCACTCTGCCGCGCACTCTCGAGCTTGCTTTGCAGCGCCGGTTCCTCCTGGACATCGTTCCAGAACTTGATCACCGACTCCATCTGCATCAGCTCGTCGGCGGTCACGGTGTAGCCGGCACCATTAGCGATTTTGGCCACGGCAGCCGGCCTGGCTTCTTGTGCCTGCTCGCGAACGGGCTTCAACTCCTGTTGCAGGTTCTGGTCAGCCTGCACGTTCTGCCAAAATAGAATGGCACTTTCGAGCGACATGATCTCACTCCTCATAGCGACTCGTTGCGCTCTATGCGTCTGTGGACGCACGATTTACGGCGACGTCACGCTGCCAGAACCCGGCAGTGTCGTTGTCGTCGGAGTTGTGATGGCGCGAGGCTACATGAATAACATGTCGACCGCCAGCGTTTCTGGCATTTAACAAATTGGTTCAATGGCCGGTACGGGGGGACCGAAATCTGTTTTTTATCGGCGAGATGTCGTTCTCAAGCTAGCTGCAATCCCGCGAAATACGGGAGATGCCGTGGCTTGGCATCGGTGGCTTAGTCGGGGAATCGCAAGCAAAGCCGGTTGCTGAGACGAAACTCCCTCTTCGGCGGGGTTTCCGGTCAGGCCGCGCGCTTCTTGTAGGTCTTTGGCCGGTCCGGCTTGGACAGTGTGGCGTCCACCATCTCCGCGATTTCTTCGATCGTCGAGAGCCGATCCTGGCGCTTCTCGCCTTTTGGGCCTCTAGGCAACGTCGCACACCCGCATGCTAGCAATGGCCTTTTGAGCAGCTTCGGCGAAGGTTTTGCCCTCCACCAGGCCCTGTATATCGTCGTAATCCGCTGGCGTTAGAAATCCAACACGCCAGTTCGTTGTGAACTTGAGGATCGTAAGGTGGCCGTAAAACATCGCGTCGACAGTCTTCACCAGGCGATCCAAGAGCTTGAAGTCTTCTGGAGTCATTTGCACGCTCCATGCTTTCCGCTAGGCATATAGGAGCCGAAGGCCTTCATGCCGCTGGGTCGCCACCGGGGCGCCACCTAAAACAGCAACTCGGTGTGGCGCAGGGAAACAAGATAGGGCCAAAATAGCGCTACTTCAGCAGCTTATGCAAATCAGGGAAATGCGAGAGTACGCATGGAGATGTCTTTCCAGAGACTACGAATCTGGGGGGCGTGGGTTCGAATCCCATCGCCCGCTCCAATACTTAGCTTGTCACATACAAGGGCTACGTTGTCCCCCCGGCGGCATCCGGTCCCGCTCGTTCAATTTTCCCTCAACCACGAAACCGCTTTTCCCCCTGCGCGTAACCTAGCCGAAGCATTGGCCGTCTAAGTGTCGACGCAAGCCAAGAGCGGCTTCGGGAGCGTCATCACATGATCACTGACACGAGAAGGACATTCGGTGTCGCCGCACTGATCCTCGCAACGGGCATCGCCGGTGTGGAGTTGAGCCGCGGCACCGCACAGGCCGAGGAAACGGCGTCCTATACGACTACGCGGATCAACATCGCATTCGATGTCGTCGCGGAGATGCCCGCCGTCGATCCGGTAAGCCTTCCGATGGCCACCAAGGGCGACTTGCCGGTGCCGTTCGACTGCATTCGACTCCCGACAGGTGCGCAGGCCGATTGCACCGACATGGCCTACAGGGCGCTCACGGAGCAAAGCGTCGTTGTCGCGACGAGCTTCGGGAACACGACGACCCTGTTGCGCCTGGACGCCATTGCGGTTGCGGACATCGTGGATCGCGCGTTTCGACGCGGCGGCTAAACGAGGCTGACGGCGGTCGAGGCCGATCGTCTTGGGACAATTGCATCAGTTGCGGGGGTGCGAGCGCTCGACCTTCCTCGCCGGGGGGCGGTGGAGGACTACGGGCCGGTCGGGGATGGAAAGCTCGAAGATCGCGCCGGCGCCCGGCCGCTCGACATGGCGAATCTCGCCGCCATGTGCCCGCACGATCTCCGCGGCGATGGCGAGGCCGAGGCCCGTGCCGCCGCGGCGCATCGAGCCCTGGAAAGGCTGGAACAGGCTGGCGCGCGCCTTCTCCGGCACGCCCGGTCCGGTGTCGCAGACGCGCACCAGCGTGACGCTCCCCTTGCGCTCCCCCTCCACCCAGATGCGCCGGATGACCGCCGGGTCGTCGCTCTCGTTCACTGCCTCCAGCGCGTTGCGGCAGAGGTTCATCAGGACGCGGAAGAGCTGCTCCGCGTCGGCGTCGACCTCCACGTCGGGCCCGACGCGGTTCTCCCAGGAGACGCGCTCATCGCCGGAGACGGCGAGCACGTCCGCCACGTCGTCGACGAGAAGCGACAGCGACAGGAGCTGACGGCGCGGCGCCTCCTCCGTCGCCTGCCCGTAGGCGAGCACGGAGCGCGTGTAGTCGATGGCGCGGTCGATGGCGCGAATCACCTTGGGTGCGAAGCGCTTCACCAGCGGGTCCTCGGCGGAGCCCAGGCGGTCGGAGAAGAGGTGCGCGGAGGCGAGGATGTTCCTCAGATCGTGGTTGATCTTGGACACCGCCAGCCCGAGGTCGGCGAGGTGGCGGCGCTGCGCGAGCATGTCGCGAAGCGTCCGCTGCATCTCCGCAAGGCGCGCCTCGGCGACGCCGATCTCGTCGCGCCGCCCGCTCGGCTCGATGACGGTGGAGGCGTTCTCCGGCGCGCTGGAAAAGGCCACGATGTTGGCGGAGAGCCGCTGCATCGGCCGCACGAACTGGATGCGGAGCGCCGTATAGACGAGCGCCGCGGTGATTATCGAGATGACCAGCGACAGGATGAGGATGTTGCGCGAGTAGACGAACATCGCCGCGCGCAGGTCCGCCTCGTGCACCACGATCTCGAAGCGGTCGGCCCCTTCCGGCGGCGGGCCGCTCACCATGATGAGGCGGTCGCCGGAGCCGAACAGCACCTGGAACGCGGCCCTGACGCTTTCCAGCGGCCTGAGCTCGGTCAGGTCATGGTGCGCCGCGACCTGATCGGGCATGCCGTCGCGGGCGATGTACCAGCGCTGGCCCTCGGTGCGCATCGCGATCCCCTCCACGCCGATCGATTCCAGCATGTGCATCTCCAGCTCACCGGAAACGGACGCTCCCGGCGCCGCGTTGGCGGCCATGGCGACGATCTGCGACGTCTCCAGCTTCTCCGTCAGCCAGACATTGCGGAAGTTGGCGATGGAGGGGATGTAGATCAGCACCTCCGCGATCATGACGAAAAGGAGCGTGAGGAAGAGGAGCTTGTTGGAGAGGCTCAAGGGCATGAAGCCGCGGCGCGGCGCCCGGCTCGCTTCCGGGGCTTCGCGCGCGGCGTCCGGCTGTGCGCCCTTGTCGGTCATCAAGATCCGTCATCCGCAGGGGGCGGGGACATAAAGATATTCTAGCGTATCGGGGCGGTGGCTTTCCACCGGTGTGCTGACAGGCCGGACGGTGCCTTAGTTAGCTTGAAGTCTCAGGGCGAATCCGGCCGCTCGACGAAGCACCGCCGCGGCGGGCTGCAAGGACCGTCATGATCGTCTTGGCGGATACGTCCGACGAGCATGCATCGGACTAGGCGTCGGCGTCGTCGCCCGGGGCATCGCCTCCGGCGTCTTGAGCTCCCTGGCCGGGTTCCGGCTTGTCAGGATCGTACTCCTCGACCTGCAGGGTGATGAGGCGATAGCTCTCCCGGGCCTCATCAAGCTCGCGCGCCGCCGGCTGAAGCTCGTCTTCCGAATGCCCTTCCATCCTCGCCCTGTGGTAACGGCGTTCCGCCTCGACCAGACGGTCGAGCCCTTCGCTCCAAGGCCGGAAAAGTGGATGATCTGCGGCTGCCACGGTCTTTCCCCTGCTCTGCGCCAAACCGCCGGGAGGAAGGCAGGACGCGCCATCGGCGTCAAGAGTTGCGGATGCCAATGCGCCGCCAGCGGCACGGCGCTCGCCTTTCCCTTGCGCGACGCTTCGAATTTCTGCCTCCCCGCAATGGTGGCAGGCATCAGCCGAGCTTGCGCAGGAACGCGACGAACCGCCGCACGATGGGCGAGTCGAGCTTCGGCGCGTAGAAGGCGATGGCGGCGCGGCGAGCGGCTTCGGAACGCGTTGGATAGGGCAGGATGGTGTTGATGAAGCTCTTCACGCTGAGCCCCTCGGCGACCGCCATGGCGTAGAGCGCGATCAGCTCGCCGGCGTCGCGCCCGAGGATGTCCGCGCCGACGACTATGCCTTTGCGCGTGGTGAGCACTTTCACCATGCCGCCCGTTTCGCGCTCCGTCTGCGCGCGGTCGTTCTCGGCGAACGGCCAGCGCAGCACGTGCACCCCGCGGTAACGGCGGAACGCCTCCGCCTCGCTCAGCCCGACATGCGCGAGCTCCGGGTCGGTGAAGGTGACCCACGGCAGGATGTCGGGCCTCGCCTTGCCGCCGAAGCGGAAGAGGATAGAGCGCACGACGAGCCCGCCCGTGTAGCCGGCCCAGTGCGTGAACTGCGGGCCGCCCGCGACGTCGCCGATGGCGTAGACACGGCGGTTGCGGGTCCTGAGCCTCGCGTTGACCTTGATGCCCGACTTGTCGAAGGCGATGCCGGCCTCCTCCAGCCCGAGGTCCGCGACCTCCGGCTTGCGGCCGGTGGCGACGAGGAGGTGGGTGCCGTCGACGTGGCCGACCTCTCCTTCGGCCTCGAGCGTGACGCGCACGCCGGTGCGCCCGCGCCGCGCCGCGCGCGTTACTTTCACGCCCTCGCGCACGTCGATCCCCTCCGCGTGCAGCTTCTCCAGGAGCAGCGCGGAGAGCTCCGCGTCGTCATGTGCGAGCGCCTTTGCGGCCTCCAGCACCGTCACCTCCGAGCCGAGCCGGCGGAACGCCTGCGCCAGTTCCAGCCCGATCGGCCCGGCGCCGACGACGATAAGGTGGTTCGGCCGCCGCGTCAGCTCGAAGACGGTCTCGTTGGTGAGGTAGGGGACGGTCTCCAGGTTGGGAATCGGCGGCACGGCCGGGACCGTGCCCGTGGCGATGACGAAGCGCCGGGCGCGGATCTCCCTCTCAGCGACGGTGACGGTCCGCCTGTCCGTGAAGCGCGCCGCGCCATGCAGCACGGTGACGCCGAGACCGGTGAAGCGCTCGACGGAATCGTTGGGCTCTATCGCCGCAATGACCCCGCGCACGTGCTCCATGACAGCGGCGAAGCTCACCTGCGGCTCGGCCGGCTTTATGCCGAAGCGCTCGCCCTGGCGTAGCGTCTCGGCGTGGCGCGCGGCGGCGATCAGCGCCTTGGAAGGGACGCAACCGGTGTTGAGGCAGTCGCCGCCCATCCGGCCCTTCTCGATCAGCACCACAGAGACACCGAAAGCGGCAGCGGCGGCGGCCACCGTGAGCCCGGCCGATCCCGCACCGATCACGCAGATGTCGGGGGTGAGGACCTCACTCATGCGCCGTAGGGCTCGGCATCTAGCGCTTCGCGGCGCGGCCGCGGCGCCACTTGCGGACGGCGACGGGCACGAGCGCCATCGCGCCGAGCAGGGCGAGGCCGATGAAAAGCTCGGCCGTGAGAGGCGAGCCGCCGCTCTCCAGCGCCGACCTCAAGCCCTGTCCGAAATAGGCGTACACAAATGTCCCGGGCAGAATTCCGACCGCAGTGGCGGTAACATAAGTGACGAGCCGCATGCCGAACAACCCGGCGGCCAGGTTGATGACCCAGAACGGGAAGAGCGGCACGAGGCGCAGGAACAGGAGGTAGCTGAAGCCCTCCTCTTGGAAGCCCTGCCTGAGGCGCTGTAGCCGCGGTCCCGCGCGATCCGCCAGGAGATGGCCGAGCGAGGTGCGCGCCACGAGGAAGATGGCCGCCGCACCCGCCGTCGCGCCCGTCCAGGCAAGCGCCGTGCCGACCGCCCAGCCGAACATGAAGCCGCCGGCGATGGTGAGAAAGCTTGCGCCGGGGAAAGAGATCGCCACCGCGACGGCGTAGATCGCAACGTAGCTCGCCGCCGAGGCCAGCGTATGCGCGCTGACGAAGCCGTCGAGGCTCGCCTGATGCCGGCGCAGCACGTCAAGCGAGAAATAGTCATGCAGGCCAAGGGCATAGCCGAGCGCCAGCGCCGCTGCGACCGCGGCGAGCGGCGCCCAGCGCGCAACCGCGTTGCTGCGGCCTGCCTTTGCTCCGGTTTCCTGCATCTCAGCCAGCCGGCCCCGTGGGGCGGCAGATTGTCCGCGTCCCACCGCCTTCTACAATAGGGGAGCCTGCCTGCCGCAATAAACCGCTCCACGACATTATGACCGGGCGCCGAGGCTTCTTCACCGCTGCGTGACAAGGTCCGCTTTACGTCACCTGACCGGACACCGCGGACAGGGCCGGGCCGGAATCGGGGCGCGTCGTTGACTTCGCCGCGGGTTTCACCCTATATCGCGCGCGGTCGAACGGAGCCTTGCGAACGGGGCGCCCGGCACTATCCCGAACATGGGCGCTGCGCAGTCTCAGGCCATGCGAACCGGCTGTCTGTCGCCAAACGAGGGCCGCCGGCAAAGGCGGCATGGACAATGAAGAGAACCTTCCAACCGAGTCGCTTGGTGCGCAAGCGCAGGCACGGATTCCGCGCCCGTATGGCGACGAAGGCCGGCCGCAAGGTCCTGGCGCGCCGCAGAGCCAAGGGACGCAAGCGCCTGTCCGCGTGACAGGCCGCGCCGCAATGGTCGGGCGCCTCAAGCGCAGGCGCGACTTCCTTGCCGCCGCGAAGGGCCGGAAGGCCCCGCGACGCGCGTTCGTTCTGGAAGCGCGGAAGCGCGGTGACGACGACGAACCGCGCTTCGGGTTCACCGTCTCCAAGCGCGTCGCCAGGAGCGCAGTGGAGCGCAATCGCATCCGTCGGCGCCTGAAGGAGGCGGTCCGCCTCACGGCCACCGGGCATGCGCGCCGCGGGTACGACTATGTCGTCGTCGGACGGCGCGCGGCGTTGCGCGAGCCCTTTTCGGAGCTTGCCGCTGCGCTACATGGAGCGATGAGACAAATCCGCCGCGACGGCGACGAGACCCGCCAGGGCGCCTGAGGCCGACCGATGAGCAACAACCGGAACATGATCCTTGCGATCGGGCTGTCGATCCTGGTGATCGTGGTTTGGCAGTTCTTCGTCATCACGCCGATGACGGAGAGGGAGCGGCAGCGCATCGAGGCGCAGCAGACGACGGCCGAATCCGAGATTCAGGCGCCGGGAGCGCCGCAGCCGCCCGGAGCGCCGGCGCCGACGCAGGAGGCAGGCGCCCCGCCCACGCCCGGCGCCGCAGCCGGC
>CAZMJQ010000049.1:0-3689 GCA_964566475.1 uncultured Propylenella sp.
CGCATGGCGATTCCCGACAGGCTCCAGCCGCCGTCCGCGGAGCACTGGTTCGGCACCGATCATTTCGGCCGCGACGTGTTCTCCATGATCATGGTCGGCTCGCGCAATTCCCTTGGCGTGGCGCTCGTCGCGGTCGCTATCGGGGTCGGCATCGGCGTGCCGCTCGGCCTCTTCGCCGCCGCGCGGCGCGGCTGGCTCGACGACGTGATCATGCGCTTCAACGACCTCGTCTTCGCCTTCCCGGCGCTGCTTCTCGCCATCATGATCACCGCGCTCCTCGGACCGGGCGCGGTCAACGCCATCCTCGCCATCGGCATCTTCAATATCCCGGTCTTCGCGCGCCTCACGCGCGGCGGGGCGCTTTCGCTCTGGACGCGCGACTACGTGCTTGCCGCGCAGGTGGCCGGCAAGGGCGCGGCGCGCATCTCGGTCGGGCACATCCTGCCCAACGTGCTGAACATCATCGTCGTGCAGGCGACGATCCTCTTCTCGCTCGGCATCCTGGCGGAAGCCGCGCTCTCCTATGTCGGGCTCGGCACGCAGCCGCCCATGCCGAGCTGGGGCAAGATGCTCGCCGATGCGCAGACGCTCATCGGCCTCGCACCGCATCTCGCCATCTTCCCGGGCCTTGCCATCGTCGTCACCGTGCTCGGCCTCAACCTCCTCGGCGACGGCCTGCGCGACGCGCTCGACCCGCGGCTGCGGCGGGTGTGGTCGGCGATGACTCTTCTCGACGAGGGAGCCCGTAGCCCGAATGGAGCGAAGCGCAATGCGGGACCGCGGGTGCGGTTCGTTACGCCGTCCCGGATTACGCTTCGCTCCATCCGGGCTACGGCGGAAGCATGACCCTCCTCGCCGTCAGGGACCTCGAGCTCAGGATCGGTGCGACGCCGATCCTGAGGAAGGTCTCGTTGTCGCTCGAGCGCGGCCAGGTGCTCGGCCTCGTCGGCGAATCCGGCTCCGGCAAGTCGATGACGGCTCTCTCAGTCATGCGCCTCCTGCCGCATGGCGCGGTCGTGAGCGGAAGCACGACGCTCGACGGCGAGGAGCTTCAGCGCCTGCGCGAGGCAGAGATGTGCGACCGCCGCGGGCGCGACATCGGCATGGTGTTCCAAGAGCCGCTGAGCGCGCTCAATCCGCTGAAGACGATCGGCGACCAGGTGGCCGAGGTTGTGCAGGTCCATGGCAAGGGCTCGCCGCGCGAGGCGCGCGAGACGGCGCGCGAGACGCTGCAGCGCGTGGGCTTGCCCGCCGAGCGCTTCCCCCTCGCCCTCTACCCGCACGAGCTCTCCGGCGGCCAGCGCCAGCGCGTGGTCATCGCCATGGCGATCGTGCTGAGGCCGAAGCTCCTCATCGCCGACGAGCCGACCACGGCCCTCGACGTGACCACTCAGGCCCGCATCCTCGATCTCCTGAAGCGGCTCGTGGCGGAGGACGGTGTCAGCCTCATGTTGATCAGCCACGACCTCGCGATGGTCGCGGAGATGGCCGACGACATCGCCATCATGAAGGACGGCGAGATCGTGGAGGGCGGCGAGACGGTCGAGCTGTTCCGCACCATGCGCCATCCCTATTCGCGCATGCTGCTCGCCGCATCGACCTACCGGTCGCGGCGCCAGAGGCGGCTGCACGCGGACGAGGGGCACGACACGCCGATCCTTGATGTGAAGAGCCTGTCGCGCGACTACGTGCTGCGCCGCGGCTTCATGCGCGCGCCGTCGGTCGTGCATGCGGTGGACGGCGCAAGCTTCAGCATCCGGCGCGGCGAGAACGTCGGGCTCGTGGGAGAGTCCGGCAGCGGCAAGTCGACGCTCGCCCGCCTGGTGCTTGCCCTCGACAGGCCCAACGGGGGCGACGTCGCGCTCGACGGCGCCGATTTCCTCGCCAGCCGCGGCGCGGAGCGGCTTCAGCTTCGCCGCCAGGTGCAGGCGGTGTTCCAGGACCCCTACGGCAGCTTCAATCCGCGCCACAAGGTCGGACGCCTCGTGGCCGAGCCGTTCCACCTCGATACCGCGAAGCCGGGCCGGCGCGAGCGGCGGAAGCGCGTGGAGGAGGCGCTGACCGCCGTCGGGCTGAGCCCGGCTGACGCCGACAAGTACCCGCACGAGTTCTCCGGCGGGCAGCGCCAGCGCATCGCCATCGCCCGGGCTCTGATCACGCGCCCCTCGCTCATCGTGCTCGACGAAGCGGTATCGGCGCTCGACGTCTCGATCCGCGCGCAGATACTCGACCTGCTCGCCGACCTCAGCGACCGGCTCGACGTCTCCTACCTCTTCATCTCGCACGACCTGACGGTTGTGCGCGCCATCACCGACCGCGTCGTCATCATGCAGGACGGCAGGATCGTCGAGCAGGGCGAGACAGAGAAGGTCTTTGCCAATCCCGCGCATCCCTATACGCAGTCGCTGCTGGCCGCGACGCCCGATCTGGAGCGGGCGCTCGCGGCCCGCCAGGCGAGGATTGAGATGCAATGATCCCGTTCGACAGCGCACAGGTCCTGATCGGCGGCACGTGGCGCGAGCCGGCGTCGGGCGAGACGCTCGAAGTCGAGGACCCCTCAACCGGCGAGATCATCGGCCGCATCGCGCGCGGGAGCGCCGAGGACATCAACCGCGCCGTGGAGGCCGCCCGCGCCGCGGCTGCCGGCGCCTGGGGGCACGCTACGGCCGTCGACCGCGGGCGCTGCCTCACCCGGATCGCCGCGCGCGTCACCGAGCGCCTCGACATGCTGGCGGAGCTGGAGGCGCGCGACGTCGGCAAGCCGCTCAGCCAGGCCCGCGCCGACGCCGTCGCGCTCGCCCGCTACATGGAGTTCTACGCCGGCGCCGCCGACAAGCTGCACGGCACGACGATCCCCTACCTCGAGGGCTACACCGTCTACACCCTGCGCGAGCCGCACGGCGTGACCGGCCACATCATCCCGTGGAACTATCCTATGCAGATCCTCGGCCGCAGCGTCGGGGCGGCGCTCGCCATGGGCAACGCCGCCGTGCTGAAGCCGGCGGAGGAAGCATGCCTGACGGCGCTCGCCTTCGCGCGCATCGCGGAGGAAGCAGGCCTCCCCGCCGGCGCGCTCAACGTCGTGCCGGGGCTCGGCGAAGAGGCGGGCGCAGCGCTTGCCGCCCATCCCGGCGTCAACCACCTCTCCTTCACCGGCTCGCCGGAGGTCGGCGCGCTGGTGCAGGCGGCGGCGGCGAAGAATGCCGTGCCAGTGACGCTGGAGCTCGGCGGGAAGTCGCCGCAGCTCGTCTTCAAGGACGCGGACCTCGACGAGGCGATGCCGTTCCTCGTACGCGCCGGCGTTCAGAATGCCGGACAGACGTGCTCCGCCTCCTCGCGCATCCTCGTCCAGCATGACGTGCATGACGATCTGCTTGAGCGCCTCTCCGATTCCTACCGCGCCCTCCGCGTCGGACCGGCACTTGAGGACCTCGAGGTCGGCCCGCTCATCTCCGCCCGGCAGAGGGCGCGCGTGGAATCCTATCTGGAGATGGGGCGGGGCAACCGCCCGCGCATCGTGGCGGAGGGTACGATCGTCAGCGAGGCGCCGGCCGGCGGCCACTACGTCCGTCCTGCCCTCATCGCCGACGTCGATCCCGGCCATGCGCTGGCGCAGGAGGAGATCTTCGGACCGGTGCAGGTCGTCATCCCCTTCCGCGACGAGGACGAGGCTGTTGCCATTGCCAACG
>CAZMJQ010000050.1:0-7246 GCA_964566475.1 uncultured Propylenella sp.
TCTTCCACACCACCGCGTCGAGGCAGGCGCGGTCGTCCTTCAGCGTGAAATAGCAGTGGCCGGAGGATGTGGCACCGCGGAAGCCGGATATCTCGCCGCGCACCCGCACATGCTCGTAATTACTCTCCACCATGCGCTTCAGCGCGAAGGACAGCTCCGAGACGGTGAACTCGGCGACGTTTGAGGCGGGTTGATTCATGGCCGCAGTCTTGACGTGCTCGCGCACGCTGTTCAAGCGAAAGCCATGAGCTACGATTTCCGAGCCCAGCGGCTCTTCGTGGAACCTGACCTGTCAGCCGGGGTCGAAGTCGCGGCTGATGGGGGCCAGGCGAACTACCTCCTCAACGTCCTGCGGCTGAAGGCGGGCGATGCGATCCTTCTCTTCAACGGCCGCGACGGGGAGTGGCGGGCGCGGATCGCCGAGGCGGGCAAGAAGAGCTGCGTGCTCTCCGCCGAGGAGCAGGTGCGTCCGCAGATGCCCCTCCCCGACCTCCACTATCTTTTCGCGCCGCTGAAGCACGCGCGGCTAGACTACATGGTGCAGAAGGCGGTGGAGATGGGCGCGGGGCGGCTTGTTCCCGTCATCACGGAGTTTACGCAAGCGAGCCGCGTCAACCTGAAGCGCATGCAGGCGAACGTTGTCGAGGCGGCCGAGCAGTGCGGTGTCATCGCGCTGCCGGAGGTCGAGACGCCCCGCAAGGTCGCCGACGTCCTGGCGGATTGGCAGCCGCAACGCCGCCTCATCTTCTGCGACGAGGCAGCGCCTGCCGCCAATCCTGCCGAGGCACTGGGGGGATTGCCGCGCGGCCCGGCGGCGCTCCTGATCGGTCCGGAGGGCGGGTTTTCCGAGGCGGAACGGAGTGACCTCCTCAAGCGTCCTTACGTGACGGCGCTGTCGCTCGGGCCGCGCATCCTGCGCGCCGACACGGCGGCCGTCGCCGCGCTCGCCGTGGTTCAGACATTCATCGGCGATTGGCGATAAATTCTTTGACGGAGAGCGCCGACTATGGTCCGTGGCGCCTCATCCCGGGCCCAATAGAGAGCGACGATGGCACGCGACACCGCCGATTTGACCCCGATCGAAAGCACCCGGCAGCTCGTTCAGCACCTGGAATCGGGCTGCAAGCCGCGCGAGAAGTGGCGCATCGGCACCGAGCACGAGAAGATCGGCTTCTACCGCGACGGCCACAGCCCCGTGCCCTACGGCGGGCCGCGCGGCATCCGCGCGTTGCTGGAGGGCATGCAGGCGCTGCTCGGATGGGAGGCTATCTACGACGGCGAGAACATCATCGGCCTCAGCGACCCGATCGGCGGCGCCGCGATCTCGCTGGAGCCGGGTGGTCAGTTCGAGCTCTCCGGTGCGCCGCTGAAGTCCATCCACCAGACCTGCCGCGAGGTGCACGCCCACCTGGCGCAGGTGCGCGAGATCGGCGACCCGCTCGGCATCGGCTTCCTCGGCATCGGCATGAGCCCGAAATGGCGGCTCTCCGACACGCCGATGATGCCGAAGCAGCGCTACGATATCATGGCGGCCTACATGCCCAAGGTCGGCACGCACGGCCTCGACATGATGTTTCGCACCTGCACGGTCCAGGTGAACCTCGATTTCTCCTCCGAGGCCGACATGCGCGACAAGATGCGCGTCGGCCTGGCGCTGCAGCCGATCGCGACGGCGCTCTTCGCCAACTCGCCCTTCACCGAGAACAGGCCGAACGGCTTCCTCTCCTTCCGCTCAGAGATCTGGCGCGACACCGATGCCGACCGCACCGGCATGCTCCCGATCGCCTTCTACGAAGGCTTCGGGTTCGAGCATTACGCCGACCTGGCGCTCGACGTGCCGATGTATTTCGTCGTGCGCGACGGGCGCTACCGCGACATGACACGGCACACGTTCCGCCAGTTCATGGAAGGTCAGGCGCCCGACGACCTCCCCGATCCCAGACCGACCATGGGGGACTGGAAGAACCACCTCTCCACGCTCTTTCCCGAGGTGCGGCTCAAGACGTTCCTGGAGATGCGCGGGGCTGACGGCGGGCCGTGGCGGCGTCTCTGCGCGCTGCCGGCGCTGTGGGTCGGGCTGCTCTACGACCAGACCTCGCTCGACGCGGCGAAGGAGCTCGTCGCGACCTGGACGGAGGAGGAGCGGCAGAAGCTGCGCGACGCGGTGCCGAAGACGGCGCTCGCCACGCCGTTCCGCAATCACACCGTGCTCGACATCGCACGGGACGTGGTCGGCCTGGCGCGCGACGGGCTGAAGCGGCGCGCCATGGCCGGCAACGGCGCAGGCGACGAGGCCGCCTATATCGGCCCGCTGGAGGAGACGGTGGCGCTCGGCTATCCGCCGGCGGAGAACCTTTTGAGGCAGTACGAGTCACGCTGGGGCCACTCGGTGGAGCCGCTGTTCGAGGAGCACGTGTACTAGGGTGTCGGACTCAGAGTCCGTAGCCCGCATGGAGCGAAGCGCAATGCGGGTACCGAGTCGCGACAGGCACGGCTGCCCCCGGATTTCGCTTCGCTCCATCCGGGCTACGACGCTGATGTATCACCTGACGTCGCGCCGAGATTTTCGTTCGCCGATCCGTGATCCGCGACCTATTTCCTGGCGAAGTCCTCTTCCTCGTAGAGCGGGCGGATTTCGATCTCCGACTCCTCTCCCGGCATCGGATCGGGGCAACGCCGGACCCACTCGACCGCTTCCTCGATCGATTTCACCTGCCATATCCAGTAGCCCGCAACGAGCTCCTTGGTCTCGGTGAAGGGTCCGTCGATGACGGTCTTCGCCCCTCCCGAGCCGTTGAAGCGCACCCGCTTGCCCATGCTACTGGGTCGGAGCCCATCCCCTGCCAGCATGATTCCCGCCTTGACCAGTTCCTCGTTGAACCTGCCCATCTCCTCGAACAGCTTCTCGTAGCTGGCTGGCGCACCTGCGTCGCCGGGCAGGATGCCGGCCTCGGAGTTCTTCGTCGCCTTGACCATCACCATGACTCGCATCGTCTTCTCCTTTCGGTTGGGAGGTCAGTTCGTCCCGACCTGAACGCCACGACCTGCCTCTGCATGACGACGAGCGAGGTCCGGCCAGATCGACAGGCCCGCATTCTTTCTCGGCCGGACGATAGGCTTCGCGCCTTCGGCGCTCGATCCGGGTACCGTCCTCCCTCGAGCGCGTCCTCGCGGCGCCTACTGTTCCTGGTTCAGATAATTCTCCTCCAGAAACCGCGACCTGAAGTTCTGCGGGGGCGTATCAACGTCCGGCCGGCCTTCCGGCGTGAAGTCCAGCAGGTTCCAGTACGGCCAGACCGTGTCGACATGGTTGCCCGGCAGCTCGGTCGACCAGAAGAGGAAGATCTTTCCGCGCTCCTTCCTGAACGACAGCATCACCGGCTCTTGCATGTCGTCGGATTCGCCTTGGCAACCGTAGTCGGCCTGGAAGGACGATTTAAAGCCGGAGAGTAGGGGAATCTGCGACCAGCCGCGCTTTTTCGCCCAGGCATTGATCTTTTCGGCGGGGGCCTTGGCGATCGCGACGAACGAGGCGTTCTCTTTGATCGAGTACCAGGTCCGAATTCCATTCCACGTAGATCGGCCCGCCGGACGCGCTTCGCAATGTTTTTTGCGGAAGCTGCGCAAGTCGTCTGAAGCGCCGGGCCGCCGGACGCCGCCTACTCCGAAAGCACGCGCGTGGGCGGAATGGTCACCGTCACCACGGTCCCATCGCCCGGCTTGCTCTTGATGGATAGACTGGCGCGGTTCGCCTCCACCAGCGCCTTGGTGAGCGGCAGGCCGAGGCCGGAGCCGGTGGAATCGCCGATCGCGGCGGTGGAGAGCTGGCGGAAGGGCTCCATGGCGCGCGCAAGGTCCTCCTCCGACATGCCCTCGCCGGTGTCGCGCACGCGGATGACCGCCTCACCGATATCGGAGAGGCTGGTGGAGGCGATGACCTGCCCGCCGGGCCCCGTATACTTTACCGAGTTCGACAGGAGATTGAGCACGATCTGCCGCATGGTGCGTTCGTCCGCGACGACCGCCGGCACCTCACGCGACAGGCTCGAGCGCAGCACCACGCGCGCGCGGTTCGCCTGCGGCTGCATCAACGCAATGCACTCCCGCACCAGATCGTTGAGCGGCACGGCCGCAAAGGTGAGGTCGAGCTTGCCCGCCTCGATCTTGGAGATGTCGAGCAGATCGTTGACCAGGCTGACCACGTGCTCGCCCGAGGTGCGGATGTCGCGAAGGTATTCGCGGTAGCGATCGTTCTCCACCGGTCCGAAGCGCTCCTCGATCATCACCTCGGCGAACCCGATGATGGCGTTGAGCGGCGTGCGTATCTCGTGGCTGACGCGCGCCAGGAAGTCCGACTTCTGCTGCGACGCCTCCTCCGCCGCACGCTTCGCCTCGGTGAGCTCCGCCTCTATACGCTTCCAGTGCGTGATGTCGCGCAGCACCGCGCAGAAGCGGCCACCTTCCTCGCTCGAGATGCGCCCCATCGTCATGAAGAGCGGGATCGAACCGGCGCCGGCGCTTGCGGCAATCTCGCGCCCCTCGTTCAGGAGGCTCGCGACGCCGCTGTCCTTCAGTCCTGCCAGGTAGTCGAGCGCCAGCGTGCGCGTCTCGGGCGTCAACAGCTCGCCGAACGGGCGGCCCTGCATCTCGTGCGCCTCCAGGCCGAAGAGCGCCTCGGCGCTGGCGTTGACGCTTTCAATCGTCCCGTCCCTGTCGAGGATAACGACGCCGTCGGTCGCAGTGTCCAGGATGGCTGTCATCTCGCGCAGGCGGCGCTCCGCGTCGGAGCGGTCCGCCGGAACCCGCGCGATCCGCTCCGGAGCGGGCGGGGGCGGCGCCTTGCCCTCGCGCTCCTTGGGCTCGGGGAGCGGCTCCTCCGCCGGCGTCGGCTCCTCCTTCTCCTCGCGCCGCAGCAGGTCCGCGCCCGGCCGCACGACCGCCTGCTTCCGGCGCGGCTCGTCCGGCTCTTCGGCAGGCTCGGCTTCCCGCACCTCGGGCCATGCGATCACGCGCGTGCGCAGCGCCGCGGCGATCTCCTCGAAGGCCATGCGCTCTTGCGGCGAGAGGCGGGCATGCTCCATGCGCTCCAGGTCGGCGCGGATAGGCACGACGTTGGCGGGGGCGGTGTCGACAGCCTCCTCATAAGGCGGGCGCTGCGCGGCGGGTTCCGCCCCGGCGCCGAAACGCGTCTCGAAGGCGTCCGGCATCAGCGCCTCGGCCGGCCGGAGGATGCCGAAGCCCCGATAGCCCTGGAACGACTGGTCGCTCCCGAATACCGGCAACGCGGTCAGTTCCACCGGCACGCGCACGTTGGAGCCCTCGATCGGCCACCATGCGGTGAGCCCGCTCCACGTATCGCGCTGCTCCAGCGCCCGTGCGATGCGGCCGGTCGGGTCGAGGCCGAGCCGGGCCGCGGCGTCGTGCCAGCGCTCGCCCACGACCTCCGCGTTGCGGCCGACCACCTGCGCCAGTCCCGGCGAGGCGAACAGGTAACGGTCGTCCGCGTCGGTCTGCCAAAGGAAGCGCACCGGCGCGCGCGACAGCTCACGCGGCACGCGGCCGGCCATCACCGTCCGCTCCGCTCTTTCCCTCTCTTCCTCGGTCTTACCCGGGGCGGACAGAGCCGATCCCTTCGCGGCGACAGGCGGGGCTACTTCGATCTCCAGAGGCGGTTCGGCTGTCCGCGCCGACCCGGAGCGATCGAGGCTGTCCCCGGTCACGATGGAGGTGGTTTCGCCGGCCGATGTCTGTGCCTCCTGTTCCGACATCGGCTCGGGTGCGGAAAGCGCCTCGGGTTCGGGGACCAACTCGGGGTCGGGCCTCGCCGGCTCGCGCCGGACGACGACGCGCGGCGCGAGGTCGACAAACAGCAGCAGCAACCCACGGCCGGCGTGGCTGAATGCGACGGAGGGCGTTGCATGGGTGCGAGCCTCGGCCAATCCGGGCGCGCCCTCGGCGATCACCTCCCCTGCATCGTCGAGAACAACGGCGCCCGCTTCGTCGCCCGAAAAGAAAGCGGCGAGCGCCGCGGGCGACGGGGCGTCGTCGCCGCCCTCCAGTGCCGCCACCAGGACGCCCCGCTCGTCGCCGGCGCGCACGTAGCGGCAACGGCATGCGGTCGGAAGCGCGGGCAGGTCGTCCGTAAGCCGCAGTCGCGCCAGCGTTCCAGACTCGGGAAGCGAACGGGCGAGGCTGGCGATGGTGCGGCGAAGCTGGTGACCTTCCGACCAGCGAAGGGCCGCCAGCGCGGCGAAATCCGGAGCGCCGAGCCGTGCGCCTCCGGCCGGGTTAGCCCACAGGATACGGCTGCCGTCGCGCGACCAGATCCATGCCGGGTCGCCGGAAAGCAGCAGCGCTCCCGCGTCGGGGCGGGCGCTGAACGCCAGGGCGGTATCCCAGCTGGGACTCATCAGGCACCCTCTCCGGCCACCGTTTGGTTAACAAATCGTTATGGCAGAGATGCGGTGGTCGGCCAGCCCCCCTCTAGCCTCCTGCACCGTAATTCCGCGGCGTGGTTAACCAACCTAGACACGGGTCTCTTTGTGCATCGCAAAAATTATGTTGCAATGCACAAAAGCCAGCCCTATCTTTCTGTCACAATCAGTTTGATGGAGATTCCGATGGCCACAGCAACGAAAGCCAAAGCCGCGAAGGCCGACGAGAAGAGGACCGAGGCCCCGGCGGCCGCTACGGAAGCGGCGAGCATGATGGACGCCGCTTTCGCCTACCCGAAGTTCGAAGTCCCCGAGATGGTCCGGTCCTTCGCCGAAGAGGGCCTTAAGCAGACGCGTGACGCCTATGCGCGCGCCAAGACCGCCGCCGAGGAGGCGACCGACCTCCTGGAGGACAGCCTGGAGACGAGCCGCAACAGCATGCGCGAGGCACAGTTCAAAGCGCTCGACGTGGCCAAGGCCAATGCAGACGCGACGTTCGACCTGATGCGCAAGATGCTGACCGCGACGTCCGTCACCGACGCCGTGCAGTTCCAGACGGCATTTGCGCGCGAGCGCTTCGAGGCGTTCGTCGACTACTCCAAGGACGTGCAGGAGCTGATGAGCAAGGCAAGCGCGGAAGCCGGCAAGCCGGCCAAGGCGATCTTCGAGAAGTCGTTCGCCGCCGCCAAGGCCGCGTAGCACCCCTCGCACCTTGAAATTATGAGGAGCCTGGCCTGCTGGCCGGGCTTCTTCGTTTCGCGGACACGCCGCCGCACGCCGCGATCTTGCGTTTCCGTTCCGCGCCTATAGAT
>CAZMJQ010000051.1:0-5574 GCA_964566475.1 uncultured Propylenella sp.
TCGCCGCCGAGCCCCGCGGCCTCGCCGATGAACAGCTCCTTCAGCCGCGGCATGCGGTCGACGAGGCCGAGCCCGACGTCGCGGACGACGCGAAGGGCGGTGAGGTCGTTGGAAAAGAGGCGGTTCATCGCGTCGGTCATGACGCCCATCTGCCATGTGTCGTAACGCCGCCAGCGCTCGTAGCGCCTAAGCACCTCGAGCGAGCCGATGTCGAGCCCGAGCCGCGCCGCATCGACGATGGTCTCCGCCAGCGCGGCGGCGTCGCGGAAGCCGAGGTTGAGCCCCTGCCCCGCGATCGGATGGATGCCGTGCGCCGCGTCGCCGAGCAGCGCGAAGCGCTGGCGTACGAAGTCGCGCGCCAGGATGAGCCCGAGCGGATAGGAGCGCCGCGGCCCGTCGAGCGCGATGTCGCCGAGCCGCCGCCCGAAGCGCCGCTCCAGCTCCGCCAGGAAGACGAAGTCGTCGCCCGCGACGAGCCGCGCCGCCTCATCGCTCTTCTCGGTCCACACCAGCGACGACCGGTTGCCCTTGAGCGGCAGGATGGCGAACGGCCCGCCCGGCAGGAAATGCTCCACCGCCACGCCGTTGTGCGGCCGCTCGTGGCGCACGTTCACCACGATCGCCGCTTGGCGGTAGCGCCACGTCACCGTCTTGATGCCGGCGAGCGCCCTCAGCCGCGAGCGCATCCCGTCGGCGGCCACCAGGAGCCTCGCGCGGCGCTCCTCTCCCGATGCGAGGCCGATCGCCATATGCCCCTCGGAGACCGTGTAGCCCGTGACCGAATCCGGCGCCGTCACCGGGATCCCGGCCCCCTCCGCCGCCTCGCGCAGCGCCTCAATCAGCGGCTCGTTCGGCACCATGTGCGCGAACGGCTCACCCTCCGCCACGCTTGCGTCGAACGTCAGGAAGATCGGCCGTACGCTGTCGCCGGTGCGGCTGTCGGTGATCTCCATGGCGCGGATCGGCTCCGCCTCCGCCTCCAGGCCGGTCCACAGGCCGAGCTGCTCCAGCATGCGCCGCGCCGCCGCCGCGATGGCCGACGCCCGCTCGTCGGTCGGCCCCGCCCCGGGCGGGCTCGCATCGACGACCTCCACGCGGAGGTCCGGTGCGCCCTTCACGATCGCCAGCGCCGCGGTCAGCCCGGCGAGGCCGCCGCCGGCGATCAGCACGTCGCTTCCGTTCCGCCTCTCCGCCATCCGCCTCTCCGGCTTGACTTACACTCCGGCTCTGACGACCTTCGCACGCCCCGCCCGACTCCCCATGATCGAGAGGACGCGATGCCGGACGCGATCGAGAACCTGCTCCGCATCCTCGACCTGGAGCCGCTCGAGCACAACCTCTTCCGCGGTCGCAGCCCGCAGGACGGCTGGCAGCGCGTCTTCGGCGGCCAGGTCATCGGCCAGGCGCTCGTCGCCGGCTCGCGCACGGTGCCTCCCGACCGCCAGGCGCATTCGCTCCACGCCTACTTCATGCGCCCCGGCGATCCCGCCGTCCCCATCATCTTCGAGGTGGACCGCATCCGCGACGGCAAGAGCTTCCTCACCCGCCGCGTCGTGGCGATCCGGCACGGCCACGCGATCTTCTCCATGTCCGTCTCGTTCCAGGTGGCGGAGGAAGGCCTCGAGCACCAGGTCGACGCGCCTCAGGTGCCCCCGCCGGAGGAGCTCGTCTCGGAGGATGAGCTGAAGCGCCAGTTCATGGAGCACGCCAGCGAGACGATGAAGCGCTACTGGCGGCGCGAGCGGCCGATCGAGGTGCGGCCGGTGAGCCTTGCCCACTTCGTGACGCGACAGAAGCTCGAGCCTGTGCAGCACGTCTGGTTCCGTGCCACCGGCTCCCTGCCGGACGAGCCCGCGATCCACAAATGCGTGCTCGCCTACGCCTCCGACATGATGCTTCTCGATACGTCGCTCTACCCGCACGGCCGCATGCTCTTCGACCGCGACCTGCAGGTCGCGAGCCTCGACCACGCGCTGTGGTTCCATCGGCCCTTCCGCGCCGACGAGTGGCTCCTCTACGCGCAGGACAGCCCGTCCGCCTCGGGCGCGCGCGGCTTCACCCGCGGCGCCATCTACACCCGCGACGGCATCCTGGTCGCATCGGTGGCGCAGGAAGGCCTGATCCGCGTCTGGGACGACGGCAAGACCTGAGCACCCCGCCTCTCCGGCCCTCCCGAGCACCGCGAGCCGCCGGGATCGCGGCCGCCCGGCTGCAACTTGGCACGACATTTGAACAGCGCTTCGGCGAGCGGCTGCCCATGGCGGCTGCCGTTTCCCCGCCGGCACGCCCGGCTGGAGCAAAGGAGCAACATCTCAATGAAGCTGATCATCGCCATCATCAAGCCGTTCAAGCTCGATGCGGTGCGTGACGCCCTGACCGGCATCGGCGTGCAGGGACTGACCGTCACCGAAGTGAAGGGGTACGGCCGGCAGAAGGGCCATACGGAGATCTACCGCGGCGCCGAATACGCCGTGAGCTTCCTGCCGAAGCTCAAGATCGAGGTCGCCGTCGCATCGTCTGAGGCGGACCGCGCCGCCGAAGCGATCGCCGAGGCCGCCAAGACCGGCCAGATCGGCGACGGCAAGATCTTCGTCCTCGATCTCATCAGCGCCATGCGCATCCGGACCGGCGAGACGAACGCCGACGCGCTCTGATTGCCTAATTCATAGGCATATCGCTGACATGATCCTTGAGACTGATGAATTCTTATGCGGGCAGGAGAGGAAGTGACCGGAACTCGCCGGCCGCGACGGTTGGCATGGCCTTTGTATCGCTCGCTCCCGAGCGCCGCGATGCTGGCTCTCCTCCTCTGCAGGCAACAACGATGGAGAACGCAATGCGCTGCTTGGCAGCTAAACTACTGATCGGGGCTGGGCTGCTGGCGGCGGTTACGGCCTTTCCGGCCTTGGCCCAGGAGGCCGCTGAAGCAGGGGCGGAGGCAGCCGAAGCCGCCGCTGCCGTGCCTAATCCCGGCAACACCGCCTGGATGATGGTGTGCAGCATCCTCGTCCTCATGATGCTCATACCTGGCCTGGCGCTGTTCTACGGCGGTCTCGTCCGCGCCAAGAACATGCTCTCGGTGCTCATGCAGTGCACCATGATTGGCGCCGTCGTGATGATCGTCTGGGTCGTCTACGGATATACGATGGCCTTCGGCGACGGCGGCAACGCCTTCTTCTCCGGATTCGGCAAGATGTTCCTCGCAGGCGTCACGGCCGATTCGACCGCGGCCACGTTCTCCGACGAGGTGATTCCCGAATACGTCTTCATCTGCTTCCAGATGACGTTCGCCTGCATCACGCCGGCGCTCATCGTCGGCGGCTTTGCCGAGCGGATAAAGTTCTCCGCCGTGATGATCTTCACGATCCTCTGGGTCACCTTCGTCTACTTCCCGATCGCCCACATGGTCTGGGCCGAAAACGGTCTTCTGTTGAACTGGGGGGCGCTCGATTTTGCCGGCGGCACCGTCGTTCATATCAACGCCGGTATCGCGGCGCTCGTCGCCTCCATCATGGTCGGCAAGCGCAAGGGCTATCCGACGGAGATGATGGCGCCGCATTCGCTGCCGCTAACGTTGGTCGGCGCTGCCCTTCTCTGGGTCGGCTGGTTCGGCTTCAACGCCGGATCGAACCTGGAGGCCAACGGCGGCACCACGCTGGCGATGATCAACACCTTCGTCGCCACCGCCGGCGCCATCGTGGCCTGGACCGTCGTCGAGACCGTCTACAAGGGCAAGGCGTCGATGCTCGGCGCGGCGTCCGGCATCATCGCCGGCCTGGTGGCCATCACGCCTGCCTGCGGCTCGGTCGGGCCGGTCGGCGCCATCATCCTCGGGGCGGTCGCCAGCGTCGGCTGTTACATCTTCGTGGCGGTGGTCAAGCCGGCGATGGGATACGACGACAGTCTCGACGTCTTCGGCATCCACGGGATCGGCGGGATTATCGGCGCGCTTGGCACCGGCATTCTGACGGCGCCGGGACTGGGCGGCACGGGCGGCGAGGACTTCAGCATCACCGGCCAGGTCTGGATCCAGTTCGTCGCGGTCGTTATCACCATCGTGTGGTGCGGCATCGGCAGCGCGATCATCCTGGCGATCGTGAAGGGTGTCGTCGGCCTGCGCCCCGCGCCGGAAGACGAAGAGCAGGGCCTCGACCTCACGGCGCACGGCGAGGTCGCCTACCACGGTTGAGCGTTCAGGCACTCTGTCGCAACGCGCGGGGCCTTCGGGCCCCGCGCTTCTCTTGTAGGCGCCCAGACAAGCCTCGCTCGCGGCCGGCAGTGGTTAAAGCACCCTTAACCCTGCCTGTTTACGATTGCCTGGAAGCCCTGCGCAGACCTGCGGCGAACGAACATGTCCTACGATACGTTGACCGACTACCCTCCTTTCGAGAGCCGCCTTCGCGACTTCGCCGCGCGGCATGCAATCCGCACAGGCGGACTGGCTGTCATGGCGCTGACTGCCGCCCTGCTCGTCAGTCTTGCGACGTGGCACGTCGACGATCCGAGCCTCAGCTACGTCACGGAGGGTCCGGTGCGGAACCTCCTCGGCTGGCCCGGTGCGGTCTTCGCCGACCTCGCCATGCAGTTCCTCGGCTTCGCCGTGACAGGCCTCGTGTTCCCGCTCGCGGTGCTCGGCTGGAACCTCTTCCGCCTGAGGCTGCCGCGCCGGGCATTCCGACAGGCGCTGGCGTGGCTTGGCGGGACGGCGATGCTTGCCGCCGCCCTCTCCTGCCTGCCGGTCCTGGCACAATGGCCGCTCCCGACCGGCCTTGGCGGCGCGATCGGCGACCTGAGCCTCGGGCCGGTCGAATGGCTTGGCGGGGGCAGGCTCTCCGGCGGCCTCTATGCGGCTCTGTTCGTGGTCCTGACCGGCGTCGCGGTCGGTCTGCTCTGGAGCGCCTGCTTGCGCCGTCCAGCCGGCTTCGACACACGCCGCCGGGCGCACCCGGAGCCGGAGCGCTGGGACGATGACGAGACCGGCGAGATTGAGATGGAGGAGACGCCGGATGGCCGCCTGCGGCTTCTGGCCGGCATCCTCGCGCACTGGGCCCTGACCGCCAACGCCAAGGTCCGCCGGCTCGCGCGGCGCGTCGCCGACAGGAGCCGCAGGACCGCCGGGGCAGGCGGCGCCTTCCGGCGCGAACCGACCTTCCGGCCGGCAGACCTGGACCCGCAGTACGAATACGAAGAGGAGAACGAGTTCGACGACGCCTTTGCCGAGGCGATTGACGAGGACGAGACGGAAGCGGAGACCGCGCACCGCCGCGTCGTCCAGCCCGCAGCGCCGCGTCCGAAACCCAGCGTTCGGGCAAGGAAGGAGGCTCAGCCTTCCTTCCTGCCGGCGGAGCGTTTCGAGCTGCCGCCGCTCAGCCTGCTCTCCGAGCCGCCGCCGCAGAAGCGCAAGGACAGGACGCTCGACAGCTCGGCTCTCGAACAGAACGCCAGGCTGCTGGAGGGCGTGCTGGAGGATTTTGGCGTGCGCGGCGAGATCATTCACGTGCGGCCCGGCCCCGTGGTGACGCTTTACGAGCTCGAACCGGCACCTGGCATCAAGTCGTCGCGGGTCATCGGCCT
>CAZMJQ010000052.1:0-8328 GCA_964566475.1 uncultured Propylenella sp.
CTGGCGCCACGTGCGCGATCGCTGCATCCACCCGGAAGCGCGCGAACGGCTCGCGGCGTGGAAGGAGCACATGCCGCGAAGCGCCGATTTTCCGTCCTTCCTGAGCGGCTTTCCGCACACCGACGCCACGCTCTACTACCCGGTGCTCGATGGGCTGGGCCTTCTGGACCGCGGCGTCGCACGGCGTGAAATGGCGGAGGCGCCGAAGCTTCGCGACAAGGCGCGCGAGATCGCACCGCGGATGCGCCGCAGCTTCCGGACGGCCGCAGAAGGCGCGCTCGGCCACCGGGAGCTCCTGAGGGCCGTAGCCGACGCTCAGATGTGACATCGGCGATGACCTGGCGCAAACCCGCGGCGAAGGCTTCATCGACAGCGTCGCTTCGAACGCCGGGCGGGTTTCAGGCCGTCTCGCGGATAATGAGCTGCGGCTCGATCAGCTGGGTGGTCGCTTCTCCCACCTGCTCCTTGTTGATGCGCTTAAGTATCCGCTCGACGCCTATCCGGCTGATCTCGTCAGCCGCGTAGTTGACGGTGGTCAGCGGCACGGCGTTGAACTCGGCGATCTCGGTATTGTCGTAGCCAACGATAGCCAGCCCCTCCGGCACTTGGATGCCGTTCTCTTGGCACCAACGGAGCGCTCCGATCGCCAGGGCATCTGTCGAGGCAAAGAGGGCGGTCGGAGCCGGATCGAGAGCCACGACCCGCGCCATGGCAGCATGGCCGTGCGCGGATGAATGGCCGCCCGGAGCGAAGACCGTGATCGCGTCCTCCGGCAGGCCGGACTCGCGGACCGCACGCCGGGCTCCCTGCAGCTTTTCCTGACTGTCGAGGGATTGTCCCCCGTCCAGCATGGCGATGTTCCGGTGCCCCTTCTCGCACAGATGTCGGACCGCCTTGAACGCGCCCGTGCTGTCATCGATGGCAACGGTGTCGACCCCGCATCCTGCAGGCCCGGCCAGAAGCAGGACGGGCGTCCCACCGTCGGCAACCGCTTTGATATGGTCGCAGACGGCATGATTGGCCGGGTAAATCAGCATGCCGTCGACCTGATAGGCCAGGAAGAGCGCGATGGCGCGTTTCTCGTGTTCTACGCTGGTGTCCGACGCCGCGAACATCATTGCGTAACCGGCCCTGGAGAGCTCGCGCTCGATGGTGCGTGCAGCCAGCGTCAGGGTCGGATTCATGATGTCGGTCATGATCAGACCGATGGTGCGCGTCACGTTGCTCACGAGGGATCGCGCGACGTGGTTGGGGAAGTAGTTGAGCCGCTCGGCTTCCTTAAGGATGCGCTCCCGCGTCTCTACCGGAAGACGCGGGCTGCCACGCAATGCGAGGGAGACGGTGTTGGCCGAGAAGCCGGTGGCCTGGGCGATGTCCTTCAGCCTGGCGCGCGGCTTGCGCATGGGCCTGTCACGGAGCTGCTCGGTCGGATGGCGCGCCGCCTACCAATCGGCGACACGATCGCGTCCGGTAAACTGGGCGCTCTTGTCGGTGTACTCGAACAACTCGATCTTCACGTCGTTGGGGTCCCGGATCCAGGCCTGGTATGTGTCGTCGCAGGCGTACTTCTTCTTGGTGATGTCGACGCCTTTCGCCTTTATGTGCTCGATCGCCGCGTCGATGTTCTCGACCTCCAGACAGAAATGATTGATCTGGTTCATGTCGCCGTACGATGTTCCGTTCTTCTGAAACACCTCGACATGGCTGCGACCGCCGCAATTGAGGTAGAAGCCGAAAATCTTCCCGTCGCGGAGAAAATTGAACTGGATGTCCAGACCGAGCACGTCTTCATAGAACTTGCGCGTCGCATCCAGATCGTGCGCGAAGATGCAGACATGCGCGACCTGCTTTACCTTGATCATCGTCGCCTTCCCCGTTCCCACAAAGGCCATTGACCCGCGGCTTCCGCAACCTCTATATTAACGCTAATATTCGCGCAAGGAAAATGAAGCCGCGCGAGGTGCCGGGACGCGCAAGGGCGTGTCCCGAGCCGGGGAGGAAGGGATGGCCTTTCGGTGGAGCTGGGCGTCGCCTCGGATTGCGCTCATCCCCGCGTTCGCCGTCACCGTCGTCGCCTTCTTCGGCGCGATCCTCTGGACGATCTGGATATCCTTCACGCGCTCGCGGCGCTTTCCCGACTACGCTCTGAACTGGGACGATCTGGGCCGGCAGTATGACCGGCTGTTTGGCGACAACGCCTGGCAGACGTCGCTCGAGAACGTCGTGATCCTTGCCATCGGCAGTGCGCTGGCGATCGTCTTCGGCTTCATCCTTGCAGCGATGATCGAGCGGGAGAAGCGCGGGGAGGGATTCTTCCGCACCCTCTTCCTTTATCCGCTTGCGGTATCCTTCATCGTGACCGGCCTGGTCTGGCGCTGGCTGTTCAATCCGGACCTCGGCATCGAGAGCTTCCTGCACAGCCTTGGCTGGGAAAGCGCCAGCTTCAACTGGCTGGGCGACCGCCGCACGGCAATGTACGGCATCATCCTCGCCTCGATCTGGCACGGGCTCGGATTCTACATGGCGCTCATGCTGGCCGGGCTGAAATCGATCAATCCGGAGATCTGGAGCGCGGCGCGCCTTGACGGCGTGAGCTTCTGGCGACTCTACGCCGAGATCATTATCCCGATGCTCAAGTTCACCTTCCTGACCTGTGCGATCCTGCTGTCGCTGGGAGTGGTGAAAACCTACGACATCGTGCTTGCGATGACGGGCGGAGGCCCGGGCACGTCGACCTGGACGCCGGCCTACTTCGTCGTGAACTCCTTCCAATCTCGCGGCAATATCGGCTTCGCATCCGCCGCCGCGGTCATGATGCTCCTCATGACCGCGGTGATTTTCCTTCCGTTGGTGTCGGTGACGGCATGGCAGGTGCGACGCCGAGAGGCGCGCGTTCAATGAGCGTGGTCGCGCAAGCTGCCCAAGTCGCCGCCCCCGCGAGGCGGCTGAGCCGCAAACGCATCCGCGGATCGTCGATCGCGATCCTGGTCTTCCTGACCATGTGCGCGGCATTCGTGTCCGTGCCGCTCTATGTCGTCATCGTCACCTCCTTCAAGACCATGGATCAGATCGCCCTCGGCGAGGTCTTCGCCCTGCCGACGACATGGACGTTCGAGCCTTGGAGGAAGGCCTGGTCGGAAGTGTGCGCCGGCATGACGTGCGAGGGCGTGAGCCACGGCTTCTGGACTTCGATGAAGATCCTGTTCCCGAGCCTCGTCCTGTCGATCGGGATATCCTCGGTCACCGGCTACGCGCTGGCCTTGTGGAAGATTCGCTGGGCCGGACCGTTTCTGTTCATCCTCTTTCTCTGCGCCTTCGTGCCGTTCCAGATCATCATGATCCCGCTTGTCGTGCTGAACTCCAGCATCGGTCTCTTCGGCACGATCTGGGCAGTGGCCTTCGTTCATTCGATCCTGCTCATGCCGCTGCTCACGCTGATCTTCCGCAACTTCTACAAGGACGTGCCGGAGGAGATCATCAACGCGGCGATCATGGATTCCGGCTCGTTCTGGCGGATCTTCTTCGAGATCATCCTGCCGATGTCGGCCAACATCATGATCGTGGTGCTCATCCTCGTGATCACCACGGTCTGGAACGACTATCTGATCGGGCTGACCTTCGGAGGGGTCGGCACGCAGCCCATGACGGTGATCCTGGCGAACACGGTCATCACCTCTTTCGGCGCCGTCCAGTACAATGTCGACATGGCCGCTGCGCTGCTGACCGCCATTCCTCCGCTCGTCGTCTATTTCGCCCTCGGCAAGTTCTTCGTGCAGGGCATCACCGCCGGAGCGATCAAGGGGTAGAGCGTGCCGCAGGTGGAATTTCGAAATATCGTCAAGCGCTTTGGCCGGGTCACGGTGCTCCAGGACCTGAGCCTGCGGGTGGAGGACGGCGAGTTCCTGGTGCTGCTCGGCCCGTCGGGTTGCGGCAAGACCACGCTCCTCAACATGCTCGCGGGGCTGCAGGACGTCACCGATGGCTCGATCGTGATCGGCGGGCGCGAGGTCACCGATCTCGACCCCAAGGACCGCGGCCTTGCCATGGTGTTCCAGTCCTATGCGCTCTATCCGACCAAGACCGTCCGCGGGAACCTCAAGTTCGGCCTCTCGGCCCAGAAGCTCGACCGCGCGGAGATCGAGCGCCGGGTCCAATGGGCGGCTAGTCTCCTGCAGATCGACAAGCTGCTCGACCGCAAGCCCTCGCAGCTGTCCGGCGGCCAGCGCCAGCGCGTCGCGATCGGCCGGGCGCTGGTCAAGAACGTCGACGTCTTCCTGTTCGACGAGCCGCTGTCGAACCTCGACGCCAAGCTCCGCACCGAGATGCGCCTTGAGATCAAGCGCCTGCACCAGGAGCTCAGAAAGACCATCGTCTACGTCACTCACGACCAGATCGAGGCGATGACGATGGCCAACCGCATCGCCGTCATGAATGCCGGCGTCATTCAGCAGATCGCTACGCCGGACGAAATCTACGAGCGTCCCGCCAATCTCTTCGTGGCCTGCTTCATCGGATCGCCGGCTATGAACACGCTCTCCGCCAGGATCGAGCGAAACGGCAATACGGTGACGGCGGTGCATGCGGCGACCGGCGCTCGACTCGACCTTTCGGCCTATCCGTTCGTCGACGTGCCGAAGCAGGGCGACAGCGTCGTGGTGGGTCTCCGGCCGGAGCACTTCGTGGTCGGCGACCAGCGCGCAAACGGAGCCGGCGCAAGCTTCGCGCTGCCCGTCCGCTACACGGAAAAGTCCGGAAGCGACGTCACCATGTTTCTGGACATCGGCGAGGAGGGCCTCGTCGCCGTGCGCTTCGATCACAAGCACCACCATGTCCCCGAGGCCGGCGAGACGCCTGACATCTGGTTCCCCATGGACCGGTTCGACGTCTTCGACGCTGCCTCGGAGAGGCGATTGTAGGCCGCGTGGCCGACAAACCGAGGGAGGAAGGAAGCAAATGAAGAAATCTCTGCTTGCGGGGCTTGGCGTGGCCCTTGCCATGAGCGTGGCACCGGTGGCGACGGCCAGTGCCGCGGACCTGACCATCTTCCATTCGTGGTCCAACGAAAGCGAGATCGCCGCGCTCAACGTCTTCGTCAACGCGTTGAAGGAACAGGGCCACACGATCAAGGAGCTTGCCGTCCCGCACGAGCAGTCGGGCGCCGGCGGTCCCATCGTCAGTCTGGTGATTGCGGGCACCCCGCCCAACATCTTCCTGACCGGCAACGCCGACATCTATCGCGATATCCGCGATCGCGGTCTCGGCCAGACGGTCGGCGAGCACTTCGAGAAGATCGGCGCCACTCCGAACTTCGCGGCGCCGGTCCGCGAGGCGATCAAGGTCGACGGCGAGGTGCGCAAGATCCCGACCGGCATCCATATCGACGGAATCATCTACTACAACGTGCGCGTCGCCGCGGCCGCCGGGGTCGATCCGACGTCATGGACGTCGCTCGACGACATGTTCGCCGACATGGATAAGGTGAAGGAGGCCGGCTACAACTTCATGGCCATGGGCGGCAACACCTTCCAGGCGGGTTATCTCACCCACGCCCTCATTGCCGGCATCGCCGGACCTGAGATCTACAACAGGTTCTACCGGATCGGGGAGGGCGGCAAGCCGGACGAGTCGGTGTTCGACGAGCAGGGCCTGCGCGACGCGATCGAAGTGTTCCGCCGCATCACCGGCCAGGCCGACGAGGGCTGGGTGAACCGGCAGTGGAACGAATCCACCAACACGGTGATCTCCGGCAAGACGCTGATGCACCTTCACGGCGACTGGATGAAGGGCCAGTGGAAGGCGAACGACAAGGTCCTCGGCGAAGACTACAACTGCATCAACCTGCCGGGCACCAAGGCGCTGGCGGTCACCGTCGACGCCATGGGCATCCTCGGCGGAGAGCCGGTCTCGCCCGAGCAGCTCGAAGCCGAGTTCGAGATGGCTTCCATCGTCGTCGACCCGGTGAGGAACGCCGAGTTCGCCTCCTTCAAGGGCTCGACCCCCGTCCGCGTCGATGCTCCCGACGACAAGCTCGACGCCTGCAACAAGCTGGTGCTGGATTCGCTGGCGAAGGAAGACTACTGGGTTCTCAATCCCTTCTACATCAGCGATTCCGACTGGATCAACTCGATCTGGAACACGATGTTCACGTTCCAGGGCGATCCTTCCATGACGACAGATGACGCGATTGCCATGCTGAAGAAGGAATACGACGCCATCTTCAACTGACTCTCGCCGAGCTGTTTTGCACGTGCGCCGGGCCTCAGGCCCGGCGAAACCGCTGATTCGACCTGTCGGGCCGCTGGCGGCTTTGGGTCTTGGCCGTGTGAAAACGTGTGCGGCTTGCACTCCTGTGGAAGCGGGCGCTCTGAGGGTTTGATTCGCCTATACCTTTTGAGAGCCTGCCCCCTGGAGCGCGCGGCCAAGGACGGCGCCGCTTTCCCGGTCGAACAGGTGAATGCGGTTCATCGCGATCTGCAATGTCATCGAGGAGCCGGCGGCCACTCCCGAGCCCGCGCCGACGCGGCAGACGACCTCTGTCTCGCCGATGCGGCTGAAGATCAGCGTGTCGGCGCCGAGCGGCTCGACGATCTCGACCTTGACGTCGATCGGGGTCAGGTCATCGCGTCCATCCACTCCCCAGACATTGCTGAAGTGCTCGGGCCGAATGCCGAGCACGACATCCTCCCTGGCATGCGCGGCATAGCGCTCCGCAAGCGCCGGCGGCAGCTTCAGCGGCGGACCGCCCTCGGGCACGACGGCGAGGGCGCCATCCGCCCGCTCCAACGTGGCCTTGAGGAAGTTCATCTTCGGAGAGCCGATGAAGCCGGCGACGAACTGGTTGGCCGGATCGGCGTAAAGCTCCTCCGGCGTGCCGACCTGCTCGATGACGCCGCTGCGAAGCGCGACGATGCGGTCGGCGAGCGTCATCGCCTCCGTCTGGTCGTGCGTGACGTAGACGCTCGTCGCGCCGAAGCTCATGTGCAGGCGCTTGATCTGCGTGCGCATCTCCACGCGGAGCTGTGCGTCGAGGTTGGAGAGCGGCTCGTCGAACAGGAACAGCTCCGGCTCGCGCGCAATTGCGCGCCCGATGGCGACGCGCTGGCGCTGCCCGCCGGAAAGCTCCTTCGGCTTGCGGTCGAGCAGCGCCTCGATCTGCAGGATGGCCGCCGTCCGCTTCACGGTCTCAGTGATGTCCTTCTGCGGCGTCCCCCGCATCTTCAGGCCGAAGCCCAGGTTCTGGCGCACCGACATGTGCGGGTAGAGAGCGTAGTCCTGGAACACCATGGCGATGTCCCGCTCGCGCGGCGGCATGTCGTTGACGAGCCGGTCGTTGATGACGATGTCGCCGCCGGTGACGGTCTCGAGCCCGGCGATCATGCGCAGGATGGTGCTCTTCCCGCATCCGGAAGGGCCGACGAGGACGACGAACTCGCCGTCGCCGATCTCGAAATTGATCCCGTGAACGACCTGAACGTCGCCGTACTTCTTGAAGAGATCCCTCACAGTAACATGCGCCATCGGGCCTTCTCCTCCGTCGAAGGGCTCCCTCCCGGGATTGCCGCGCTCATTCGGCGTCCCGCTCGACCCTCCAGCTCTGAACCTTGTGCGGCAGGATGCTCGTCTCCGCCGGACCGACCCGCTGCTCCAGCAGATCGACCGCGCCTCCCAGCCGCCAGCCCTTCGGCAGCGCGAGGCGCACGGTGCCGCGCGCGCCGGCCGGCTCGTAGGTGCGCAGGATGAGGGCGTCTCCCTCCTCGGCAGGCTTGAAAGCGCTGAGGCCGAGCTGCATGCCCTCGATCCCTGCCGCGGACCAGCTCAGCTCGTGGTCGGCGCGGACAGGCTGGCAAAGGAGCGGCTGGTTGAGGTCCTCCGCCTCGGCCAGCACGCCGCCGGAGAGCCAGTCGCCGCTGTGCGGATAGAGCGCATAGGTGAAGCTCTGCCGGCCTTCGTCCGCCCGCGGGTCGGGGTAGACCGGCGAGCGAAGCAGGCTGAGGCCGAGCTCGTTCCCGATGGCGTGATGGCCGTATTTCCCGTCGTTGAGCAGCGCGACGCCGTAGCCGTGCTCGGAGAGGTCGGCAAAGCGGTGGGCGGCGACCTCGAACCGCGCTTCGTCCCACGACGTGTTGCGGTGAGTGGCGCGCCGCACCACGCCATGCGCGCATTCGAACACCGCATGGTCCGAGCGGACGGCCAGCGGGAAGCGGGCCTTGAGCAGGATGCGGCGCTCGTGCCAGTCGATGTCCGTCCTGAGATCGAGGCGCGCCGAGTTTGCCCAGAGCCGGATCGTCTGCGTGATGGTGCTGTCGCGGAAGCGGCGGACGACCCGCA
>CAZMJQ010000053.1:0-3080 GCA_964566475.1 uncultured Propylenella sp.
TCCAGCCGCCCCTCCCCCTCGGCACGCGCCAGCGTCTCCTGCATGGTCTCGCCCGGCACGCGCCCAAGCCCTGTGAGCACGAGGAACTGCGCAGCGAACTCGCAGTCGATGAGCCCCCCGCGGGCGAGCTTCACGTCGAACGCGCCCGCCGCGCGCTTCTCGCGCTCGATGCGCGCCCGCATCGACGCGATGTCGTCGCCGACCTTCGCACGCTCGCGCGGCATCGCGACGACCGCGTCGATCACCTCGGAGACGCGCTGCATCAGCCCGGGGTCGCCCGCCACCGGCCGGCCGCGCGACATCGCCATGTGCTCCCAGGTCCACGCCTCGTTCATCTGGTAGTGCTCGAACGCCTCGATGTGCGTGGCGAGCGGGCCCGACCGTCCCGAGGGCCGAAGCCGCAGGTCGGCCTCGTACGCGACACCCTCCGACGTCGGCGCGGAGAGCGCCGCGATCAGCCGCTGCGTCAGCCGCATGTAGTACTGCGACGGCGGCAGTTGCCGCCTGCCGTCCGATGCGCCCGCGCCGGAATCGTGGTCGTAGATGACGATGAGGTCGAGGTCGGACCCCGCGGTCATCTCGCGGCTGCCGAGACGTCCCAGCGCGACGATCGCCACGCGCCCGCCGACGATGCGTCCGTGCTGGCGCGCCAGCTCTTCTTCCGTTCTGGCGAGCAGGGCCCGCACCACCGCCTCGGCCAGGTCGGAGAACGCCTTGCCCGCCTCGGCCGGCTCGAGCGAGCCGTTCAGCAGCCCGACCGAGATGAGGAAGCGCCGCTCTGCCACGAAGAGCCGCGCCCGGTCGAGCACCTCCTCATGGCTCCGTGCCTCGGCAAGGCTCCGGTCGAGCCCGTCCTGCAACTCCTCTTGCCCCGCCTCCTCGCCCACGGCGACCGGATCGAGCAGCGCGTCGGCGACATGCGGACGCCGCGCGAAGACCTCGGCAAGCCGAGGCGCGGCGCTCAGGATCGTGGCGAGGAGCTTCAGAAGATCGGGATTGTTCTTGAGGAGCGCGAAGAGCTGGGCCCCGGCCGGCAGCGCCCTGATGAGGCTGTCGAAGGCGCGCACCGCCGCGTCGGGGTTGCCCGCCTCGGAGAACGCCTGAAGCAGCGCCGGCGCGATCTCCGTCAGCCCTTCGCGCGCGGCGGCGGAGCGCATCGCCGGGAAGCGGCCGAAATGCCAGCCGCGCACGATCTCCGTCACGTTCTCCGGCTGCGCGAAGCCGAGCGCGCCGAGCGTCTTCAGCGTCTCCGGGTCGTCCTCCCCGCCGGTGAAGACGAGGCTGCCGGTTTCGCCGGAAAGCTCGCTCGTGCCCTCGAAGAGCCGGGAATAGCGCTTGGCGACCGTCTCCAGGATGTAGCGGACCAGCCGCTCGAAGGCATCGACATCGGGCTCGCCCATCAGCCGCGCGATCCGCGCAAGACCCTCGCGCTCGCTCGGCATGGTGTGCGTCTGCTCGTCGCGCACCATCTGCAGCCGGTGCTCGACCATGCGCAGGAACACGTAGGCCTGGTCCAGCTCGTCGCGGATCGCGGCGTCGATCCAGCCGCGCTCCTCAAGCTTCTTCAGCATGGGGCGAGTCTCGGTGCCGCGCAGCGCCGGGTCGCGCCCGCCGGCGATCAGCTGCTGCGTCTGCACGAAGAACTCGATCTCGCGGATGCCGCCGCGGCCGCGCTTGATGTCGTGGCCGAGCACGCGCACGGAGCCGTGCCCGCGATGCGACTGCACCTGGCGCTTGATGGAATGGATGTCGGCGATCGCGGCGAAGTCGAGATATTTGCGCCAGATGAACGGCGCCAGCTCGCGCAGGAACGCCTCGCCCGCCTGCGCATCGCCCGCTGCGACGCGCGCCTTGACGAGAGCCGCGCGCTCCCAGTTCTGCCCCGTCCCCTCGTAGTAGAGAAGCGCCGCCGGCGCCGACATCGCCACCCGCGTCGAGCCGGGATCGGGCCTCAGCCTCAGGTCCACCCGGAACACGTAGCCGTCGCCGGTGCGCTCCTGCAGCAGCGTCACGATGAGACGCACGACGCGGACCCAGAAATCGGACGGCTCCACCCCGTCCGCCAGCCCGCCCGCCTCCGGCTCGTAGAGGACCACGATGTCGATGTCGCTGGAATAGTTCAGCTCGCGCGCGCCGTACTTGCCCATGCCCAGGACGAAGATGCCGGTGGGCTCAGGTCCGCCGGTCCACTTGCCCGAGCGCGTCGCCTCGGCGAGCGCGAAGCGGAGCGCCGCGCCGAGCGCCGCGTCCGCGAAGCGGCTCATCAGCCCGGTCACGTCCTCAAGCGGAATGGCGCCCGCGAGGTCGGCAAGCCCGATCGTGAGCGCCACGTCCTGCCGCGCCTTCCGCAGCGCCGCCATCGCCTCCGTGCGCGACGGCCAGCCGGCCGCGCCGAGCTCTTCCATGATCCGCGCGACGCGCTCTTCCGGCGCCGCATCGAGAATGGCCGCGACGCGCCCGACGTCCTTCACCGCAAGCTCGAGGAGGAAAGGGCAGTCGCCGAGCGCGCTCGCCAGGAACGCTGAGACGTCCGCGTCGGCAGTCAGCGCCTCCAGGGCCGGACGTGCGTCGAGCCGGCCGGCGGCATCGCCGAGCGCCTCCAGAGCGGCCGGGGCGTTGGGAGATTCCGGCAGCGCCGCAATCCGCCGGCGCAGAGGCTCAAGCGGCACGGCCTGCCGCCGCGGACGGCACGTGAAGGATTGCTGCGAGCCCGGGGCAATTATCGGCCAGCACCAGGTCTCCGCCATGCAGCTGCGCCACCGCGGACGCGAGACTCAGCCCGAGCCCCGCGCCGGGCTTGGAGCGGCTCGCCTCGAGCCGCACGAAGCGTTGTGTCGCGCGCGTGCGGTCCGCCTCCGCGATCCCCGCGCCGTTATCGGAGACGCCGAGCGTCACCACGCCGTCCTCCTCGCTGACCGCGATCACGACCTCCGGACGCTCGCTGCCTTCCTGGGCGTATTTAACGGCGTTATCGACGAGGTTCGCAAGCGCCTGGCTGATCAGCTCCCGGTTGGCGCTGACCTTGACAGGCGTGTCGGTCTTCAGGGTCAGCGCGACGCCCGCCTCCTCCGCGAGCGGCT
>CAZMJQ010000054.1:0-9673 GCA_964566475.1 uncultured Propylenella sp.
GACGCGACTTCCGCCACATCGGTGCCGCCGGGCTCAGACTTCAACGCGCTGATGATGCAGTCCTTCCCGGCCGCGAGCCTGGCGATGTCGCCCCGGTTCATCGCATCGCCCTTCTCCACCTTGAGCATCGGGTGGGCGATGTCGACGTTCTCCGGGTGGCGGACCACCACCGTCACCTCGTGGCCGCGCGACAGCCCTTCCTTCACGATGCGCTGGCCGATCATCCCGGAACCGCCGAAAACCGCGATCTTCATGCGGGATGCCTCCCCGGGGCTTAGCCGGCCTTGCCGGCGATGCGGCGAAGAGACGAACGCATCAGCCGCCGGACGGGGCGCGCGGCGCCTCCGATATCCCGAAGTGCAGCCGGGCGAGAGACGGGACGTTGTCGAGGAACTGCGACGAGGCGTGCGTCTTGATCGTCGAGACGTCGCGGAAGTAGCGCTGGATCGCTTCTCCGTCCCCTGCGGCCTGGGTCCCGGCCGATGCGAAGATGAGGTCCATTCCGTTCGTCGCGATGGTGCCGGCCTGGCGCACGAGGTGCGTGACCAGCTCCTCGTCCTTGTCCGTGTAGGGGATGCCCTCGCGCAGGTAGCGCTCGCCATGCTCTTGATGCATCTGGCCGGCGCGGACGAGGAGGGCTTCCGCGCAGGTGACCGTGACCAGCGCCTGACCGAAATTGCGCTGATGCCCGACCTCCATGTAGCGCATCCGGTCGGAGATGACGCCGGGCCGCACGAGCTTGCGGGTCCTCAGGATGTCTTCGTAGGATTCCAGCGCCGCCTTGGCTGCGCCGATCAGAACCGCCTGCGACTCGTTGGAGTAGCCGGGCTTCCAGCGTCCCATGTAGAGCGGGTTGGCGTGCAGCTCCAGGCCGGGCGTCCGCGACGTCTCGTTCGTCGGGATCCATTCGGTGGCGTAGTCGGTGGGAACGAAAGTGTCCTCGATGCGGACGCTGTTGGAGCCGGTGCCGCGCATTCCCAGCGTCGCGCCCCAGTCGTCGAGCATCTCGTATCCGCCCTCCGGAACGAGGACGACGAGGGTGCGCGGAGGCGACCCGTCCGCTGGAGTGCCGTCGGCATTGAGGATCTTCGCCGTTCCCATGAAGTGGGTCGCGTAGGGAGCCCCTGAGCAGTAGGGCCAGAAGCCGTTGACGATCCAGCCGCCATCGACCGGGCGGACCGTCGCCCTCTCGGCCCGTCCCGAATGCGGCGCCTGGAAATGCCCGTCCGGGCCGAACGCCTCGCGCTGGACCGCTTCGGAATAGAAGCTCGCCAGGCTGATCGAATGGCCGGCGCCGAAGGCGACGAACCATCCCGTCGAGGGGCAGCCCTGGGCGAGGCTGATGATCACGCGGGCGAACGCGTCGAGCGTGAACTCGTAGCCGCCATACTTGCGCGGCGTGTACATCTTGTAGAAGCCGGCCTCGACCAGCTTCTCGTGCGTCTCCTCGGACGGACGGCCGCGCGCCTCCGTCTCCGCCTGTTGTTCGCGCAGCAGCGGGCGAAGCTCCTCCGCCCTGGCGACGAGCTCCTCCGTCGTCGGGACCGGGTGGCTGGGGGCCGCCTCGCTCGCACTCATGCTCATGCATTCTTCTCCTGGATCATACCCGGCTGCCGTCCAGAGCGAGGCAGCGGCAGTGCCGTCGCCTGAAGGTCAAAGGGAGCGGGCGTCGCCCGGGGCGCCGCCCGCCGATTCTTAGTCTCGGCAACGTCTCATTGTCCGAAGATCTCCGTGTTGCGCTCCAGCATCTTCGGATATTCGTTCTGCAGCCAGTCGGTGCTCATCGTGGTGCGCGGGTACTCCGCGAGCTCCGGGTAATCTTCCGGTGCCGGCGCGCCGGGCGTGGCGCCGGGCTGTCCGCTCTTCGTGAAGAGCGCCTGCGCCTCCGGCGACTGGAACCAGGCCAGAAGCAGCTTCCCGGCTTCCGGACGCGGCGCATCGACCGCGAGTCCGTTCGGCGCCGCAATGGCTGCGTAGCCGTCGGAGGGGAAGACGAGCGCGACCGGGGCGCCTTTTTCCTTTGCGGCGATGAACGAGTTCAGCGAAATGAAGGGCGCCAGTTCGCGCTGTCCGGTGATCACGAGGTCCATGGACGCCCGTGCGCTGGCGGCGATCAGCGGATCGAGCGCCGCAAGCTTCTCCAGCCATTCGTAATCGACGACACCGTTCTCGAGCAGAACGCCGACGCCCTGGCTCAGTCCGCTCGAGGACTGGGGCTTGTTCATGGCGATCTTGCCCTGCCAGCGTTCGGTGACCATATCGGCATTGGTCTTCGGATAGTCCGCTTCCTCGACCAGCGTCGTGTTCACCATGGTGCCGAGCGGCAGCACGGCAAAGCTGAGCCAGGCGTTGTCGGGGCCGATCAGCTTGGGGTCCATGCTCTTGGCGTTCTCGGGAATCCAGCTCTCCAGCCAGCCTCGCTCCTTGAACACGACAAGGTCCGAAGGGCCGCTCATAAGGATGTCGGCCTGGATGTTGTTGGTAGCGTAGTCGGCCTCCAGCCGGGCGACGAGCGGCGGGCCGAACAGGTCGGTCGCCTTGATGTCGATGCCGTACTTGTCCTCGAACACCTGAAAGAGCTCGCCGAACTCCAGCGAGTTGTTCGAGTACATCGTGACTTCGGTCTGACCCTTGGCCTTCGCGGCTTCCCAGAGCTCGTTCAGGTAGGCCTCGTGATCGAAGTCCTGGGCATGCACGGCGCCGCCGAGCATGGCGACGAGCGCGGCCGTAGCCAGCCTCCGTCCGGTCGATTCCTTCAGCTTAGTCATGTGCTCGTTTCTCCCTTGAGTGGCCCCCACCCGAGCGCGCAGCGCGCCTGCCTGTAAGCCTTGTCGATGGTTGAAGAGGTCCGCTGCGTTTCAATGCTCGGGCGGGCGCCGTTGTAGATCCGGTTGCGGATTTGGGGATGGCCGGCGGGCGGCATGCGAGAGGGATCGCGGCCCGGCCTACCGAGGCCGGCTTCCCTGGCCGGGCTCCACGCGCAATTCATCAAGGCCAAAGCTCCGTCGTGGCAATTCGGGCGCCTTCCGCGAGGGCTTCGTACTTGGCCCACATCACCGTGGGGTGGACGCGCTGGAAGTTCTCGCGCTGGGCAAAGCCGCAGTCCGTGCCGGCAATCACGTTCTCGCGCCCGACGATCCTCGCGAAACGCACGATGCGGTCGGCGACGAGCCTGGGATGCTCCACCGTCACCGTGTGATGCGTGACGACGCCGGGGATCAGGATCTTGCCTTCGGGAAGCTTCACGTCCTCCCACACGCGCCATTCATGCTCGTGGCGGGCGTTGGCGGCCTCGATGGAGTAGGCGCCGGCGGGCACCTTCATCACGAGATCGATAACGTCCTGCAGCCCGGCGTCGGCGACATGGGGGACGTGCCAGCTCCCGAAGCAGATGTGATAGCGGATGCGGTCCTCGGGGATTCCGCGAAGGGCGTGAGCCAGGGCTTCGATCCGAAGCTCCGCCCAGCGCCGATATTGCGAGGGATCGTCCTTGGTGTACTCGTCATAGAGGTTGGCGAGGCCGGCGTCGTCGACCTGAAGGACGATGCCGGACTCATAGACTGCGAGGTATTCTTCGCGCATCGCCTCGGCGATGGCGTAGACGTATTCTTCCTCGGACTCGTAGTACTCGTTGATGTCGTGGATCGTGACGCTGGCCGGGGCGACGGTCGTCAGGAACGCCTCGACGACGTCGGCTTCATCTATGGCCGCCTTGAGGTTGGCGAGGTCGCGGCCTATCTCCTGCTGACCTGCATACACGATCGGCCCGACGCAGACCTGGGCCGGAGCGCCCTTCCGAATCTCCGGGATGTTCTGCTCGACGGCGTCAACGAACCTTTCACGGTCGCGACCGAGGGCCAGGTGCGGCGTGAGCACGTCCTCGCGGACCTCGAACCCCTTGCACCGCTCGCGCGCATAGTTCGCCCAGCCGGTCTTCCCGTACTCGCCGTCATTCACCACGTCGAGCCCGGCCTCAGCCTGCCGGCGGACCACGTCGGCCACCGCCTCCTTCAGCCCGGCTTCAAAGGGCGCTGCGGCATTGGGATCGGCACGCGCGGCGGCAGCAAGCTCGAGCAGGGATTTCGGACGGATGATGCTTCCGACGTGGGTGGTCAGGATACGGTCGGTACTCCGTTTCATTCCTCGGTCCTTACAGGTCGGAGCGATGCTGACATGGAGAAAAAGAGCGGTTCAATCACATGACGCTGTGGCAGAGTTTCCGAGGGGTCAGCCGCAGCTGCGCAGGTTCACTCGAGAAACGCCGCAGCAAGCATGATCACCGACCAGAAGACCATGTATTCGATGCCTGGGTGCTGCCAGCGCCACATGGGGCTGTGCACGCGGACGATCCCGAACGCGGCACCGGCCAGCACCATCGTGCCGGCGACCGCTCCCGTCCGCGGATAGAGCCCGGAGATCAGGCCGAACGCGGCGACGAGCTCCATCGCGGCGGCGAGCACGACAAAGGCCGGTGCCGGCCGGAACCCGGCCTTCTCGAAGAACACCGAAGCGCGGTCGATGCGGCTGAGCTTGGCGATCGTGTGCGGCAGGAAGAACGCCCCGCACAGCACGAGCACCGCGGTGCGGGCGTCGAACGGCAGATCGGCCAGCATGTCCGCCTCTCGGGGCAGGCCTTACGTCCGGCGCGCCGCCAGCTGCCGCGCCGCCTCGCCCCGGTATCCGTCGTCGAGGACCCCCGGCGCCGCGGCGAGCAGGTCTGCGTCCGCGAGGCCGGCCTTCTCCATAAGCTCCAGCGACTTCGCGAAGGCAGCCGGCGGGATCGAAAGGTCCCCCGGAAAGACCTGCATCCGGCGCATGTAGTCGAGGGCCTGGCGGCCGTACTTGCCTTCCGCCTGCGCGATCTCGGTGGTGATGGCCAGGAGCTCATCGTCGTTCGCGGGATCGTACACGAGGCGCGTCGCCTCCATCAGGGCCTCGAGGAAGGCGACCAGGGCGGCGCGGTTCGCTTCCGCCCAGGTGCGGTCGACGATCAGCGCGGTGAAGACGATCTCCGGGATATAGTCGCTGACCTCGCCGAGATTGGAGTAACCGGCGTCTTCGCCTACGAAATTGAGCGGCAGAAGCTGCACGGCCGCGTCGATCGTTCCCTCCTGCAGCGCCCTCCAGCGCGCCGGGTGGACGCCCACGACCGCAAACTCGTAGTCGCCCGGATATAGTTGAGGCCGTGCCGGCGCATCACCTCCATGGTGTAGAGCGCGGTGCCCTCGGACATCGACGAGGTACCCAGCCGCGCGCCGCGCAGGTCCTCGATGCGCTTGAAACGCGGGTTGGCGATCATCGTGAGCGGCAGCCGATTGACGTTCCCACCCACGATCCTCAGGTCGCCGCCGGCCGCGCAATCGCGGATGGCGCCTTCCGGCGGGGTGATGGCAATGTTCAGCTCGCCCGAGCGGACAGCTGCCGTCGCCTTCTCGGTCGAGCCCATGCGCTTGACCTCGACTGCGAGGCCGCGTGCGGCAAACACGCCGCGCCGCTGTCCGAAATAGACCGGCAGGAAGTTGAAGCCTGCCGCGCCCGCTCCGACCTGGATCGTCCTGAGATCGCTCATGTCCTGCCTTCCGAATCGTCACTCGCGACGGGCCTTATGGGCCGCTCCGTGCCGAGGCATCCTGGCAGGCCAATGCACGTGTCCGTACTCCGGCATCCCGGGGATGGTCGAGCGAGCCGCTGTCGGCGAACGGGACGTATCGGACCGGAAACCGTCATCGGCTCGGGTGCTTACGGTACAGTGCCGGGGCGAGGTCGGTACCCAATCCCCAATGGATGGCGAATGAGCGTCCGGCGCGGCACGCATCTAGCTCGCAGTGTTTTTCCCGTCAGTACCATCGGTGTGTGACAGCAATGGAATCCAGTTGCTGCATGACTGCGTGATACCAAGGAGTACGAAGAAGATGCCAGATTCCGGGGAGGACGGTGGAGGGTATCGGCAACGGTGCGCCCGCCGCGGAGACGCTTGATCAACCGCACCAGGATCATTCGCGAATGGCTCGATCCCGGCAGGATATGGTCCATCGTTGCCGGCATCGCGATCTTCTATTTCCTGATCTGGCCGATGGCGATGCTGGTGATGGGCGCGTTCCGCACCACGCCCTTCGGCACGCAGGACACCGCCTGGACGCTGTCCGGCGTGAAGACCGTCCTCGCCGATCCCTGGACTCCCAGGGTGATTCTGGCCTCGGTCGTTCATTCCACGGCATCGACGCTGCTGGCCATGGCGATCGCGCTCTACTTCGTGATGGTCACCACCCGGATGGAGGTGAGGCTGCGCTGGCTGGTCGGGCCGATGATGATCGTGCTCCTGGCGACGCCGCGGCTGTTCTATGCGCTCTCGTGGTCGATGCTCGGCAATCCGAATGCCGGCATCTTCGCCGGCATCTCCAAGCTCCTTTTCGGAGCGGGCCTCCCGGATTGGCTCTCGGTCTACAGCTGGCTGGGGCTGATCGGCGTCACGTCGCTGAAGCTTGCGGGTTTCGCCTACCTTCTGCTCTATGGGCCGGCCATGCGCGTCGACCGCAGCATGGAGGACGCGGCGGTTATGTCGGGCGTGCCGCGATTCCGGGCATTCTGCGACATCACGCTGACGTCGCTGACCCCTTCACTGCTCGCCGTCGGCATGTTCATGTTCGTGGAGAACCTGCGCCTGTTCGACATCCCGGCGGTCATCGGACTGCCCGCGGGCATCCACACGCTGCCGCTCCGTGTGAACGATTACCTTCTGGAGAACGTCCGCGCCAACTGGTCTGCCGCCGGCGCGCTGTCCCTGTTCGTGATGCTGGTGATCGCCACGCTCGTCTACGTGCAGACGGCGATCATCGGGGACAGGGACTTCACCACGATCAGCGGCAAGGCGACGCCGCCGGTGCCGACGCCGATCGGCCGAATGGGCAAGTGGGTCGACCTGTCGATCGCGGGGTTCATCGTCTTCGCGATCGTGCTGCCCATCACGCAGGTCGTCCTGGGCTCGTTCCAGCCCTATTTCGGCCTCTACAGCGTTTACACGACGAGCAACTACGCATCCATCCTCTTCAATGAGGACATGCGACGGATCATGATCATCACCTTCCTCATCGCGATCAATGGAGCCTTGATCGCGGTGGCGGCCTCGTTCGGCCTGGCGCTCCTTATGCAGCGCCGCAGGGGGACGTTCCTAGCCAGGATGGCGCGGCTCGGGTCGTGGGTGCCGATCTTCGCGCCGGGTATCGTGCTCAGCCTCGCGCTGCTCTGGGCCTACCTCTACACCCCGGTGATCTGGCGGCTCTACGGAACGCCGTGGCTGATGTTCTTCGCGCTGATCGTTGGATCCATCCCGCCCGCGGTGCGCGCGGTGGAGGGCATCGTCTACCAGGTCGGGAAGGACGTCGAGGAGGCGGCGCGCGTCTGCGGAGCGAGCTCGCTTCTCGCGATCGGTCAGATCACGGCGCGGCTCTGTCTGCCGAGCCTCCTGATCGCCTGGCTGGTGATCACCCTCGGAATCTCCGGCACGCTCGATATCCCGCTGCTCTTCAAGTCCATCGAGGCGCAGACCGTGGCGACGAGGGCGTACGACCTCTACAATTATGGGCAGGCGCCGGAAGCAGCGGCCCTGTTCATCGTCTATCTCGTGTCCGGGATCGTCGGCGTCGGCAGCGTCGTCCTGCTGGGATGGCTGATCAGACGCCAGTTCCTTCGGCGGTTGAAGATCAAGCAAGCCGCCGTCGCGGCATCGGGAGACCTGAGCATTGTCCGTTGATCGTCGCACCAAGCAAGCCGGTATCTCAGTCAAGCGAATCTGCAAGAGCTTCGGTCAGACACCCGTGCTTCGGGACATCGATATCGACGTCGAGCCTGGCAGTCTGGTTTGCCTGCTCGGCCTGTCGGGCTGCGGCAAGACCACGCTCCTGCGCTGCATCGCTGGCCTGGAGAGGCCGAGCTCAGGGCGCATCGCCATAGGAGAGCGCGTCGTGGTCGACGCCGAGGAGGGCATGTTCGTGCCGCCCGACAAGCGCAGCCTCGGCATGGTGTTCCAGAATTACGCGCTGTGGCCGCACATGAACGTGGAGCGCCACATCGCCTATCCGCTCCGCCGTAAGAGAGTTCCGCGGGAGGAGCAGCACCGGCGCATCGATCAGATCATGCGTATGGTCGGCCTGCCGGAGATGCTCGAGCGGCGGCCGAGCCAGCTTTCGGGCGGGCAGCAGCAGCGGGTCGCGCTGGCGCGCGCGCTCGTATCGGAGCCGCCGGTGCTCCTTCTCGACGAGCCGCTTTCGAACCTCGACGCCACGCTCCGCGCCCAACTCCGGCGCGAGCTCCGGCAGCTCCACGAGAGGCTAGGCACGACCACCGTGCTCGTCACCCACGACCAGGAGGAAGCCTCCGCGCTCGCCGACACGATCGCCCTCATGCACCACGGCCGCATCATTCAGGCGGGGACCGCCTCCGATATATTCGACCGGCCGCGCACGCGCTTCGTTGCGGAGTTCGTCGGCTTCGACAATTTCATCCGCGGCCGCGTGACCGGCGTTGAGGCCGGCAAGGCGATCATCGGTGCCGATGGCGGCTTCGAGTTCGCCATCGCATCCGATTCAGCGCTGCCGCCTAACGCAGAAGTGCTGGTCGCGGCACGCAGCGACACTTTGACGATCACCTCCCGCAACGGCGGCGGCCGCAAGCTGGCGGGCACTGTCAAGCGGACTGCCAAGCTCGGTCGCGGCTTCGAGTATGAGATTGCCGCCGGCGACCATCTGGTGCTGGTCCGAGACGCCGCGCAAGGCGAGGCCCGCTTCGACACCGGCGCCGAGGTCGGCATCGATTTCCTCGGGGCATCCTCGGCGGTGGTTACCGAGGATGGAGCCGAGCTCGCCGATCGGCAGGCGAGCGGCGAGGTTGCCTGAACGGTAGCGCCTTGGCCTGGGGTCAGGGCCCACAAACTCGGCGAAAAGGATGAAGCGCCCGATGCGCGGGCTCCTTCATCGCACGGAACGAACAAGACGAACCTCGTAGGGTTGGCCCACTTCTTCAAGCGCCCAGCGAACGCGCGTATCCCGCGCCAGTCCCTTGCCGCCATCGGGCGACCGTTCAAAGGCGGCAATGGTGATGGTCATCGTGAGGCTACTCCTGGCGGAGATCATCGGCTGCGGGGCCGGCAAGATGACGGTGATGCATTCCGAGAGGCTCTTGCCGGACGCGGCTTCACGCCTTGCATTCCACGGCGAGCCAAGCGCCGGTCGTCCGCAACGCACTATCGGCAATTCCGCTGGGCCGAGAACCCGTTCGCAAAGCTAAGAGCCTGGCGACGTTATCTCAATGCGCTACGAGAGCTGCGCCCACATTGTTCAGCGCAAACTGCATCGCGCCAACCGTTGTCCTCTCTTGGCTCGGTCGCGAGATCCGCCCTCCGGCAAGCCGGAGGGCACCTTCTCCCGCAAGGGGGGAAGGTTCTGCGCTGCGGTCCGCGTCCACTTATCCCCGCCCCCGAAACCTCAGCTACAATCCACCTCGCCGCTCTTCACCGAAGGGTCCGTGGCGCACCGGAAGCTTCACGGGAAGGGCGGGCAGTCCGCGGCGGAGCATCGTTCCGAGGTGCTCCGGCTCGGTCGGCTCCGACACTCCGCCCGACCGGCACTACGACCGGTCTGCGGCTCGTTGTCCGCCTTAAGCCTGTCGCCGGTGTTGC
>CAZMJQ010000055.1:0-14106 GCA_964566475.1 uncultured Propylenella sp.
GATGTGCTGCGCAACGTCGGAATACGTGGTGGCGCGCCCGAACGGCACCTTCAGCAGCGTCTCCCACACCCGCACCTCGAAGTCGGACCCGATGAGCACCACGCGGAGCGGCGTCTCGGCGGTCCATCGGCGCGGGTCGAAGATGCGGCGCGCGACCGGCGCGGTCGCCGCCTGGTCCTCGACATAATCGGCTTTCGGCCAGCGCCGCATCATGTCCGCCAGCGCCGCCGTCTCGTTGCCGTCGTCGGCGAAAGCGAGGCCCGCGAGGCCGTACTCGGTCGACATCACCAGCGCGGTGCCGAAGGGCGAAGGGTGAAACCCGTAGCGGATCGTCAGGCCTTCGCCGCGCGCGCGGTAGGCGCCGGGCGTGACCGCTTCGTGCGTGACAAAGAGGTCGTGCAGCCGCCCCGGGCCCGAGAGCCCGACCTCGTAGGTTGTGTCGAGCACCGTGGCGGACTGCTCCAGGAGCGTTCGCGCGTGGTCCAGCGTCACGGCCTGCAGGAACGCCTTCGGCGACAGGCCGGCCCAGCGGGTGAAGACTTTCTGCAGCCGCGTGGGCTCCATGCCCACATGCTGCGCGATCGCCTCCAGCGAGGGCTGGTCGCGCCAGTTCCCGGTCAGGTACTCGATGACCTGCCGCACGGTCTCGTAGTCGCCGGCGGGCCTGCGGGCGGGGCTTGCGGGACGCTCGGCGATCATCTGTGCTTCGAATGCCATGGCCGTCTCCTTTCGTCCTCGGAGATAGGCGTGCCGAAGGTCCGTGCGCCACCCGAAACTTGCATCAGGCGCCTACGGCTTCGCCTCGGCAAGGGCCGCGCCGAACGCCTGTGCGAAGGTTCTGCGGTCCTCGGGATTCAGGAAGGCGCCGACCGGCACGCGGCGGTCGCGGGCGCGCACGCTGATGCGCTTCACGCCTTCGTCCCGGAGGGTCTCGACCTCCAGGCGGACCCAGGCCGGGTTGAAGCGAATCTCCTGAACCCGGCCGCCCGGCGTCACCTTGCGGATAACGAGCTGCGTGCGGGTCACCTCGACCTCCTCGTAGGCGCGCGCGGCGCGGTAGTTGAGCTTGAAGGCGAGCCAGACGGCGAGGAAGTCGAGGCCGAAGAAGCCGATCACCGGCCACGCGCCAAGCGACCAGAAGAACGCGCCGGTGAGAAACCACAGGCCGCCGATGGCGCCCATCAGGATGATGAAGCCGCGCCGGCCGAGCGAGCGGTGCGGCACCAGCGTCGCGGAGAAGATTGCGTCATCGTTGGCCAAGCTCATCTTCGCGAATATAGAGGTGATCTGTGGCGATGCGAGGGAGGCGGGCGAAGATGGCTGTTGCGCTCAAAGGCGGCTGTTCGTGCGGAAAGGTCCGCTACCGGCTCACCAGCGCGCCGATGTTCGTGCATTGCTGCCATTGCAGGGATTGCCAGCGGCAGACGGGAAGCGCGTTCGTCCTGAACGCGCTGATCGAGACAGATCGCATCGAGATGCTCCGCGAGGAGCCGGCGCCGATCTCCATGGCGACGGAGAGCGGCCGTCCGCACGACATCTACCGCTGCCCGGACTGCCGAATCGCAGTCTGGAGCGACTACGGCCGGCGCGGCGTCATGCGGTTCGTGCGCGTCGGCACGCTCGACGACCCGAGCGGGCTGCCGCCGGACGTGCATATCTTCACCCGCTCCAAGCTTCCTTGGGTGGCGCTGCCCGACGGAGTGCCGTCCTTCGACGTCTACTACGACATGAAAGAAGTCTGGCCGGCCGAGAGCTTGAAGCGCCGCGAGGCGCTGGGGATGGCGCGGTAGGGCGGATGTCGGGCGTGGCAGGCTCCCCTTCCTCGAAACGCAAGACGTCAGTCGCCCGCAAGAAATCTGCGAAACGGGCCCGCTCGCGGCTCAAGCCCGGCGAGATCGAGACGCTGTTCGCGCGGCTCGCGGAGAAGCTGCCGGAGCCGAAGGGCGAGCTGGAGTTCGTCAATCCCTACACGCTGCTGGTCGCCGTGGTGCTGTCGGCCCAGTCGACCGACGTCGGCGTAAACAAGGCGACGCGCCCGCTTTTCGCCAGGGTCGACACGCCGGAGAAGATGCTGAAATTCGGCGAGGCGAAGCTGGTCCAGGCGATCCGCTCGCTCGGCTTCTTCAACATGAAGGCAAAGAACGTGATGGGGCTCTCGCGCATCCTCGTGGAGGAGCACGGCGGGCAGGTGCCGCAGGACCGCGAGGCGCTGCAGAGGCTGCCGGGCGTCGGGCGGAAGACGGCGAGCGTCGTCCTCAACACGGCGTTCGGCGTGCCGGCCATCGCCGTGGACACACACATCTTCCGCGTGTCGAACCGCACAGGCCTGGCGCCGGGCGAAACGGCGGACGACGTTGCCGACCTGCTGGAGAAGGTGGTGCCGGACGTCTACAAGCTCCACGCACACCACTGGCTCATCCTGCACGGGCGCTACGTCTGCGTGGCGCGCAAGCCGAGATGCCCGGAATGCGTGATCGTGGATGTGTGCAGGTTCAAGGGGAAGACGACGGTGATCGGGACCTGAGCCAGGTCCGGCCTGGCTAAGTGCTCCGGCTTGCGGCGTGAAGGGCAGGGCGCTATATGACCAACTAGATGGTCACGTATGGAGGCTGACCGATGGACAGCGTCAGTCTGGCTGAGGCGAAGGCGCGCCTGAGCGAACTCGTCACGCGGGCCGCAGAGGGCGAAACGGTTCAGATTACAAGGCGAGGCAGGCCGGTTGCGCAGATTACTCCGATCCAGCGCCCGAAGAAGCCGATCGACGTGGAGGCTCTGCGCGCATTGACCGGCAAGATGCCCATGCAGTCGGAATCGGCCGGCGACTTCATCCGGAAGATGCGGGATGACAGCCGCTATTGATGCGCTATCTGGACACCTCGGTTCTGGTATCCGCTTACACAAGTGAGCCCGCAACGCCCCGCGTACTGTCGTTGCTCAACAGCGGACGCGACGAGGCGACGGCCATCAGCGAATGGGTGGCCACCGAGTTCCACGCCGCGCTGTCCATCAAGATCAGGACGCAGGAAATCGACGAAGCCTATCGCGATGAAGCGCTTGCCCTGTTCGCCACGTCCATTGCAGAGGCAATGGACGTGGTCCCCGTCACGACGGCACATTTCCGTTACGCGGCGCGTCTTGCAGATCAGCACGAACTCGGCCTTCGCGCCGGCGACGCGTTGCATCTGGCGATCGCCAGCGACGTCGGCGCCACGCTCTGGACCTTGGACAATCGCCTCGCGAGGGCAGGCGAGGCGCTCGGCGTTGCCGTCAAGCCAATCTAGTGGAGGCGGGCGGGCAGATCGGGGTTGTGCGCCTTCAGCGCCTGACTACGAAACGTCTTCGTCCGGCCATGGTCGCCTTCGTGCGTGCCGGATGTGCAGTATCGAAACGTCGTCTTCTTCGACCTCGTAGTAGATCTTGTATGGATAGCGGAGAAGCGACAATTCACGCACCCCCGGCAACGATGTTTTTGGCGCTATCAAGGGGAAGTCGGCCAGGCGAGAGATACTCCGCCCGATCGCGGCAGACACCGAACGTGCGGCTGAAGGCGAACGCTCGTCGAGATAGGCCAGGATCGAATCAAGATCGCCTTCGGCGCGGCGCGTGAAGCGAACTCTCATGCGCCATAGCGCTTGAAGAGCTCCGCTATCTCAGCATCGCTGGCGAATTGGCCGCTGCGCGCCTGGTTCTGTCCTTCCTGAACCGCGCTTCGGGTCTCCTCTTCGAGCTGGACGGGCTCGCCGCCGCGGGCGGCAAGCGCAAAGAGCAGCTCGGCGGCGTCATCCTGATCCTCATCGGGAAGCGCCCGAATCTTCGCGACGGCCTGCTCAAGAAGCTTCGTCATGACCTATCCTACCCGGCTCGGCTCGATGCGCGCAATCGCCTAGTCCGCCAGCCCCTCGAACAGCGCGGTGGAAAGGTACCGCTCCGCGAACGAGGGGATGATGATGACGATGCTTTTGCCCGACCATTGCGGCTTGCGCGCGACCTTCAGCGCCGCCGCGATCGCCCCGCCCGACGAGATGCCGACGGGGACGCCCTCGAGCTTGGCTGCGAGGCGCGCGTAGTTGAACGATTCCTCGTTCGTCACCGTCACCACCTCGTTGTAGATGCTCGTGTCGAGCACGCCCGGCACGAAGCCCGCGCCGATCCCCTGGATCTTGTGCGGGCCGGGCTCGCCGCCGGAAAGCACCGGGCTGTCGGACGGCTCCACCGCCACGATGTGCAAGTCGGGCTTGCGCGCCTTCAGGACCTGGCCGACGCCGGTGATCGTGCCGCCCGTGCCGATGCCCGAGACGATCACGTCCACGTTGCCGCCGGTGTCGTTCCATATCTCCTCGGCCGTCGTACGGCGGTGGATGTCCGGGTTCGCCGGATTCTCGAACTGCTGCGGGATGATCGCGTTCGGCGTCATGGCGGTGATCTCCTCCGCCTTGAGGATGGCGCCGCGCATGCCCTTGGCGCCCTCCGTCAGCACGAGCTCGGCGCCCAGAAGCCGCAGCATCTTGCGCCGCTCGGTGCTCATCGTCTCCGGCATCACGAGAATCAGCCGGTAGCCCTTCGCCGCAGCGGCGAAGGCGAGCGCGATGCCGGTATTGCCGGACGTCGGCTCCACCAGCGTCGTCTCGCCCGGCTTGATGCGGCCGTCCACCTCCATCGCCTCGATCATGGCGACGCCTATGCGGTCCTTCACGCTGGCGATCGGGTTGAAGAACTCCAGCTTGGCGAGGAGGTGCGCGTCGATCCCCTCCGCGCGGGCGATCTTGTCGAGCCGCACGATGGGCGTGTCGCCGATCGTCTCGGTGATGGAATCGTAGATGCGGCCCCGTCCGGGCGTGCGGCTCGCCGCGTCCTTCTGCGGTGCGTCGTTCATCGTCGCCTCCTGTTTCCTCGGGCGGAAAGTAGATGAGAACGCCGGCGGTTGCGAGATCAGCCCGTCGAGCCGAAGCCGCCGGCGCCGCGCGCGGTTTCGACCGAGAATTCTTCGACCTGGCGGAACCGCGGGCGGATGAGCGGCAGGAACACCGCCTGAGCGATGCGGTCGCCGGGGTCGATCGTCACGGGCGGCGTGCCGGCGGCGTTGCGGTTAACCAGCGGGACGAGCCACTGGCCGGCGTAGTCCGGGTCGATGGTGCCCACCGACTGGCCGAGGATGATGCCGAGCTTCGCGCCGAGCCCGCTCCTCGCGAGCACGAAAGCGACCACGTCGGGCCGGTTGATGAGGATCGCGACGCCCGACGGCACCATCACCGCCGGCGCCTGCGGCTCGATTGCGAGCGGCTCGTCGATGCAGGCGCGGAGGTCGATCCCGGCCGCCATGTCGGACTGGAACGCCGGAAGCCCCCACTCGTGCAGCCGCTCGTCGAGCACCTTCAGCTCGAGCTCCATCTCCGCCTGCCCCGCTTTGCGCACCTGCCTTGGACCGTGGCGTAGCCGGGGGAGTCAGCCAGCGCAACTGCCGCGGTGCCCGGTCGCTCACGCGGACTGCGTTGCCGTCGCGGAGTCGATCACGGACATCCAGGCGGGCTCGCATATGGACCTGCGGTCGTAGCCGGTCACAATCGTGTCGCGCGCAGCGCGTCGCAACGGCTCGTATCGCACCGGATCGCGGCAGATATCGGTGAGCCGGGCGGCGAGCGCCTCGTGGTCGAAGAAATCGGTGAGGAGACCGTTCTCTCCGTCCCGCACGACATCCCGGACCGGTGCGGTATCGGACGCCACGATCAGGCATTCGCACGCCATCGCGTCGAGCAAAGACCACGAGAGCACGAAGGGATAGGTGAGATAGACGTGCGCGGTGGAAACGGACAGCGCCAGCAGAACCTTCTCGTAGGGGAGCGGTCCGGTGAAGTGGACGCGGGCCAGGTCCATGCGCCCGGCAAGCTCCTCGAGCATCACGTCTCTCCACGTCCTGCCGTCGGTCGGCTTCGGCCCGTAGCCCTTGGACGAGTCCGAGCCGATCATGAGGACGTGAGCGTCCGGATTTGCGGCAAGGAAGGTCGGCAATGCCCGCATGAAGGTCCGAAAACCGCGCAAGGGCTCGAAGTATCTATTGATGAACGTTACGACCGGCGCCCCGCGTTCAATCCTCACTCCGCTGGCGAGCACAACGCTGCGGTTTTCCTGCTGCCGCGTTCTGTCCGTGTCGACGCCTTCGTGAATGATGACGGTGCGTGCGCGGAAAGCGGCAGGCAGCAGGCTTGCCTGAAATGGCGTGGGGACGACGATGCTGTGGGCGTTGGCATATGAAAGTGCAAGACCGGCGTTCTTGGCGTGCACGCGCGCCAGGCCAAGCAGGGTGCTCACCTGGAACTCGGGGTCGAAATTCACGTCGGCGCCGTTGCTGCGGTAGTAGAACTCGCCGATCTGGATCTGGCGCGCATCGGGAAAGACCTCGCCGAGGAACAGCATCTCGCCCCAGCCGGGATGACCGATGATCAGGTCGGGGCGGAACCCTTGCGCTCGGAGGGCGGCAGCGGCCTCGGCGGCGGCGTAACCGCGCAGCATGTCGGCTTCGGCCCGGACGGCGAGGTCGAGAATGCCCGCCGTCGAACCGCGCTCCGTGCTCCATCGCACCGTCTGCGCGCCCGGCAGGTCGCGCCCGTCCGGGCCGTTGACGAGCGCGCAGCGCCATCCGCGCCGGGTGAGCGCGTTGGCAAGGAACTCAAATCGGCCGGGCGAGCCGTTGTGCACGAAGAGAACGGATGCCAACTGACCTGCCCCCTGAGTGGTCCGGGTCGAACGTTAGTTGGGCATGGCCTGCGATGCCAGCGGGAGCGCGGCCGACAGGAAAGCGCTCGTTCAGGTCCCCCGGGGATCCGTCCAAGAGGACTCAAGGCGTGAGCGGTCATCTTCGGCGGCGAGCGGCGATGATGGCGAGCGCGATGATAGAGCGGCCGGTCTTCGTCCCGAGCGAGCCGTGTGCTGCGTCGCGCCAACGGATGCGGGCCCGTGGAAGGGGCCGCAGCGAAACGCAGCAATACGCAGCGCTTGACCCCGCAGCTTCGTCAGCCGGCCGCGACCTTCAGCTTCGCGGATACGGCCGGCGACCGGGTGTCGACGTACATGCGCTCGACTTTCCGCCACTGGCTGAGGAGGCCCTCAACACAGGCGGGATCGAAATGCGTGCCGCTATTCTCCACGAGGTGGGCTCGAACCGCCTCCAGGCTCCAGGCCGGCTTGTAGGGTCGTTCCGACGCTAGCGCGTCACACACGTCTGCGACTGCGGCGATTCGGCCTGCAAGTGGAATCTCCTCTGCCTTCAGTCCGCGCGGGTAGCCTGTTCCATCCCACCGCTCATGGTGCGACCAGGCAATCTCGGCTGCCAGGCGGATGAGGTCCGACTCGCTGTCGCTCAGTATCTCGTAGCCGTTGCTCGTATGCCTTTCCATCTCGCGACGCTCGGCCGGATCGAGCTTGCCGGGCTTGAACATGATCTCATCCGGCACGCCGACCTTTCCGATGTCGTGCAGCGGCGCAGCGCGCTCGATGGCCTCCAACGCATCGCCTTCAAGGCTGAGACCCTCCCCGACAAGCCGGCACAGCGCCGCCATGCGCTTGATGTGCTCGCCGGTCTCGTCGTCCCGCTTCTCCGTCGCGCGCGAAAGGCGGAAAATGAGCTCTGCCTCGCGATCGGAGATGGCCGCATAAGCCTTCCGTATCTCGGTCATCATCGCGTTGAAGCTGCTGGCGAGGGCTCTTGTTTCCCGGTCGGACGCGTCCGGAAGGGAGGTCAGGGCAGTGCTGTAGTCATGTGTCCGGGCGATCCTGGCCATGTCCTCGGTAAGCTCGGTCAACGGCCGGGTTATGGACTTCTGCATCCGATGAGCAACGAGCAGCCCTATCGCTATCGCGAGGAGCGCGCCCAGCGAACCGACCGCCAGACGTTGCGCGAATCGCGCGAGAAGGTCCCCGGTGCCGCTGATCAGCAGCAGCTGCCCGACTGGACGGCCCCCGTAGACGATCGGAACGACCACCGTGACGGTCCGTGTGCGCAGAAGCGCGTAGACGGAATCCTCTTCAGCGCCGCCGAAGCTGGCTTCGCTGGCCAACCGTGCCGCCGCACCGACCTGAGCGAGGATTTCGCCATTGCCGTTTTCCACTCTGGCGTATGCGAGCTCCGGTACCCTGGCGATCGATCGCAGGCTCTCCTTGATTTGCGGAACGTCGGCGAGCGCCACGGCTCTGGAGGAGACGCCGGCGATCGTGTTGGCCGCGACCAGCAGGCTCTCCTTCCTGTCGGCGAGATATCCCTGTGCCTCGTGCCACAGGTCCAGGATGGCGAAGGCCGTCAGCGCAAGGCCGACCGAAACGATCACCAGACGGCGCAGCCTGATGCGTATGGAGAGCTGCTGCCTCGACGAGGTGAGTCCGAGCATTTTGCGCGCGCCCGCGGGTCAGGCCGGCTACTCGTGCAGCCGAACCATGCGGGAATTCGGCCCGAGACCGTCGGGAACCGGCACATCCGAACCACCGTAGTCTGCATTCACGACAAGATTGGCGCCCTTCACCTCGAGGATCTTCGCGACGATGACCGTGTAGGCGGATTGCGCGGCCACATCGGCCTGCGTGTCGATCCGTAGCCGGCCTTTGGGAAGGTAGATCGTGCCGAGCAGGCGGCGAGCGTTGTCACTCTCGATGAGGAACTCACGCTCCTCAGGGGCGCTGCGATCCTCATAGAAGAGTATCCCGGCCATCGGACCGTCGTTCGGCGCAGACAGATCGATGGTGGTGTCCTTGTCGAACTTGAAGGTGGCTGCGGCGTCGGCAAAGTAGAAGTTGACGTTGTCGCCCTGCAGAACAGAGTTGCCGGTGACCTCGAGCTTGCCGCCGCTGATGATGTAGATGCCGGGGGAAGCGTGACGACGGCATCCTTCTCTATCTTGAGCCCGCCGCAGAACACCGTTCCGGGCGACAAGGTTGTTGAGGCGTTGATGACGAGGTCGTTCACGGTGCAGCCCGCGCCAGCCGGCGGCGATCTATCGACAAGCGGGTCGCTCAGCTCGGGGCAATCGACTTCCGGTTTCGGCTCGAACGAATCCGGTTCTCCCTCATATCCACCGGAGGAGCAGATGACGGTCGAGACGATGCGGCTGCCGGACTTGACTTCGAGTCCCATCGCATGCGTTGAGTTCGACTGCACGGAGCACTCCGGCGCGGTCAGAAGGGCCAGGTTCTCGGCCATGATCGTCCCGCTCCTGCTGTCATGAAGCGCCAGGACGCAGAGCTTTCCCTGTCCGTATGCCTGCGCTTCGGACGAGACACGGATGGGATTCTCTGCAAACGGGCTCGAGGGCAGGAACGTCCGCACCAGCACCCGGAGATCCACCTGGATGAGGTTCTGCTCGGGATCGAGCCTATGGCAATGTCGAGGATTTCGATTGAGGGATCGGACTCCGCGAGAAGGACCTGTGTCCTCGCCTTCCCGACAGCCTCCAGTTCGCTGAGGTTCTTGCGATAGAGATGCAGCTCCTTGGCCACCGCCAGAGCCGCGGAATCGGCGATGTTCTGAGCCACCGTCTTGTGATGGCTGACGGTGACGCTATCGACTGCGAATGCGGCGGCGCCGAGGACCACGGGAAAGCAAAGCCCGAAGAGCAGAGCCACATTACCCGAGGTACCGCGCAGAAGACGAATGAGAGCCGGGAACCGCACCTATATTCTCCATGAGTGCGTTCAGCCATAGAGCCCATTCGTTAGAGTGCCGTTGGCAAAGTAAGTTACCGGTTAACTCATGTGCCGGCTAAACGGGCTCCTGCTGCCCTGCCGTACCGACGGCGAGCGGCCCTCTCGCGCTCAGCCTAATGCAGGTGCCTCAGCTTGTCGGGGTTCCGCACCACGTAGATTGCGGCGATCCTTCCGTCCTCGATTTCCACCGCGGTCGTCTGAAGCTCGCCGTCGGCCTCCAGCGTGACGAAGCCGGGCAATCCATTGACGAATCCGACGCGAACAAGCTTCGACCCGTTCATCCGGAAGTGGGTCGCCAGGTGTTCGTGGGCCCTCATGACGGCTTCGAAGCCGACGATCGGCTGCATGGCCGCGGGACGCTTGCCGCCGCCGTCGGCATGGGCACTGACATCGGCCGCCAGCATGGCGCCGAGCGCCTCCATGTCGCCGCTGCGCGAGGCGGTGTAAAAAGCCTTGGCAAGCTCGAGGCCGCGCTGTTTCTCCACCTGAAAGCGCGGTCCTGCCTTGCGGACATGGGCGCGCGCCCGCACGGCGAGCTGGCGGCAGGCCGCCGGGTCGCGCCGGATGGTGGCCGCGACTTCCTCGAACCCAAGCCCGAACACGTCGTGCAGCAGGAAGGCCGCCCGCTCGAGCGGCGAAAGACGTTCCAGCGCAAGCATCAGCGGCAAGGTGACGTCGTCCTCTTCCTCCTCCTCGAGGACGGGATCGGGCAGCCAGGGGCCGATATAGGTCTCGCGCTGGCGTCGCGCCGACTTGAGCTGGTCGAGACAGAGGCGCGTGACCGTGCGGCGCAGGAACGCCTCGGGTTCACGCACCTCGTCGCGGTCGGCACCCATCCAGCGGATGAATGCCTCCTGCACGACGTCCTCGGCGTCAGCCACGGAACCGAGCATGCGGTATGCGACCCGCATGAGCCTTGGACGCAGCGGGTCGAAGCTCGCCGCTGCATCCTCGCGGCTGACGTCAGTCATCAGGCCGCGGCCTTTTCCTGCATGGACTTCACGGCCGCCGGATCGACGAACAAGCCGAAGCCCACAGCGACGCGGTTCCACACGCTGGTCATGTTGATCAGCAATGTGAGCTTGACCTGTTCCTCCTCGGTGAAGTGAGCCTTCAGGGCGGGATAGGCGCTGTCATGCCGATGTCCTTCCGATTGCCGCATCAGCGCCTCGGTCCAGCCGAGGGCGGCGCGCTCACGATCCGTGTAGCACGGGGCCTCCCGCCAGGCCGACAGGAGGTAGAGACGCTGCTCGGTCTCTCCCTTCTCCCGCGCTTCCGCCGCATGCATATTGATGCAGTGGGCGCAGCCGTTGATCTGCGAGGCGCGGAGCTTCACGAGCTCGTTGAGGGAGGGCTCGAGGCTCGACGCGGAAGCGATGGCGACGGACGTGGCGGTCCATTTCTTCATGAGGTCCGGCGCCGCGGCAAAGGGATCAAGTCTGGCAGTCATGGATCGTCTCCTTCGGTTGGTTCCGACACCATGACGATCCGGCATCCGCCGATGTGACATCCACGCCGATTTGCTCTTCGATTCCCCGCCGGGGGGGCGGTCTCTCAAGCGCCAGCCGGGTCGACTACGTGAGCCACTCGGCGATCCGGGCCACCAGCCGCTCGGCAACCTCGGCCTTCGACAGCTCCGGCCAGGCCTCCACACCGCCGGCGGTGACGATATGCACGCGGTTGCGCGTTCCGCCCATGACGCCCGTCGCCGGCGAGACGTCGTTCGCAACGATCCAGTCGCAGCCCTTCCGCTTCAGCTTCGCCTGAGCGTTGGCGACCACGTCCTGCGTCTCCGCCGCGAAGCCGATCAGCAGTCTCGGTCGCTGCGGGTGCCTGGCCAGGCCGGCCAGGATGTCGGGGTTCTCGATGAGGGAAAGCGCCGGCGGTCCGTCCGGGCCCTTCTTGATCTTCTGGATGCCCGCCTCGACGCGCCAATCGGCGACGGCCGCGCTCATCACCGCGATGTCGGCCGGCAGCGCCGCTTCCACCGCGTCGCGCATTGCGCACGCGGTCATGACTGGCACGTGCCTCACGCCGGCGGGCGGCGCGATCTCCACGGGACCGCTCACCAGCGTCACGTCGGCCCCGGCGCGCGCCAGCGCCTCGGCGATGGCGTGGCCCTGCCGCCCCGACGAGCGGTTGGCGATATAGCGGACCGGGTCGATCGGCTCCTGCGTCGGTCCCGATGTCACGATGGCGCGCTTGCCGGAGAGCGGGCCCGTTGCGGAGGAGAGCTGCGAGCGGATCGCCGCAAGGAGCGCTGCGGGCTCGGCCATCCGGCCGACGCCGGCCTCGCCGGACTCGGCCATCTCGCCTGCCTCCGGCCCGACGAAACGGATGCCGTCGGCCTCAAGCTGCGCGATGTTCCGCCGGGTCGCTGCATGCGACCACATGCGGGGATTCATGGCCGGCGCGGCGAGCACGGGCTTGTCGGTTGCCAGGAGCACGGTCGAGGCGAGGTCGTCGGCGAGGCCGTGCGCCATCTTCGCCAGGAGGTCGGCGGTCGCCGGCGCCACGACCAGGAGGTCTGCCTCGCGTGACAGGCGGATATGCCCGATCTCGTGCTCGTCGTCGCGGTCGAAGAGGTCGGTGAACACCCTCTCGCCGGTGATCGCGGCGACGGAGAGCGGCGTGACGAAATGGTGCGCCGAGCGGCTCATCACGGCGCGCACGCGGGCGCCGTCGTCCTTCAGCCGCCGGATCAGCTCCAGCACCTTGTAGGCCGCGATACCGCCGCCGATGACGATCAGAATGCGCTTGCCGGACAGAGACATGGCGGAGGGTATAGCACAGCGGCTTTAGTACTGAACTAACGCCGCGATGCGCGTAGCTCCTCCCCCGATTCGCGGGGGAGGAGCCGGGGCGCCGCCGTGCCGCTAAAGCACCGCCAGGGCGGCGATCACCACCAGCGCGACGACCCCGATGCGGATGGCCCAGCGCGTCCAGTAGAGCTCGCCGATGCTGGCGTCCGCGAGCTGCTTGATCGTTTCCTCGTCGAGCTTGAGCCCGCCGGCTGACAGCCCCGCGAGGCGGTCCACGGCGCTGTCGATGCGGTCGAGCGTCTCGGGCAGGTTATGCACGAAGCGTCCGACCTCGCGCGCCGTCGTGGCGATCTCCTCGATGCGGCCGGCCGGGCCGAGGCGGCGTGCGATCCATTCGCTGACCACCGGCTCGGCGGTCGTCCACATGTCGAACTCCGGGTCGAGCCGCCGCGCCACGCCCTCCACCACGACCATGGTCTTCTGCAACAGCACCAGCTCCGGCCGCGTCGCCATGTCGAAGAGGTCCGTCACTTCGAAGAGGAGGCCGAGAAGCTTCGCCATGGAAATCTCGCTCGCTCGATGGCCGTGGATGGGCTCGCCGATGGCGCGCAGCGCCTGAGCGAAATCCTCCGCCGAGTGCTCGCGCGGCACGTAACCCGCCTCGATGTGCACCTCCGCGATGCGCCGGTAGTCGCGGCGGATGAAGCCGTAAAGAATCTCCGCCAGGAAGAGCCGCTCCTTCGGCCCGATGCGTCCCATGATGCCGAGGTCGACGGCGACCAGGCGCCCCGCCTCGTCGACGAAGAGGTTCCCCTCGTGCATGTCGGCGTGGAAGAACCCGTCGCGCAGCGCGTGCCGCAGGAACGACTGCACCACCGAGGCGGCGATGCGCTTGGGGTCGTGGCCGGCGGCGGCGATCGCCTCCCGGTCCCAGAGGCGCGTTCCCTCGACCCATTCGGTGACCAGCACGTCGCGTCCGGTCAGCTCCCAGTTGACCGCCGGAAGCCGGAAATCGGACTCGGTCTCGACGTTCTCGCGCATCTCCGAATAGGCGGCAGCCTCGAGACGCAGGTCCATCTCCAGCGACACGCTGCGCCTCAGGATCTCCACCACCGCCACCGGCCGCAGCCGCCGCGCCTCGGGCGCGTTCTGCTCGATGAAACGGGCTCCAGCGTAGAAAGTCCTGAGGTCGCGCGCGAAGCGGCCGCGAATGCCGGGCCTCAGCACCTTCACCGCCACGTCCTGCTTTCCCTCGGCCCGCTTGAGCACCCCCTTGTGCACCTGCGCAATCGACGCGGCGGCGATGGACTCCGAGAAGCTCTCGAACGCCGCTTCGATCGGCTGACCGATAGAGGCCTCGACGATGGCGCGTGCCTCCGCTGCCGGAAAGGGCGGCAAGTCGTCCTTCAGAGCGCTCAGCGCGTCTGCCAGCTCGGCGCCGACGATGTCGGGCCGCGTGGCCAGGAACTGCCCGAGCTTGATGTAGGACGGCCCGAGCCGCTGCAGGGCCGCGGTCAAGGCCCGGCCGCGCTCGGCCGGGCCCAGGCCGCGCCGTTCGAAGGCGCGGGCCAGCCGGATGGGGCCCTGCGCCCGGAGCGGCAGGTCGTCGACCTCCAGAAAGCCGAAGAAGCCGGCCCGGGCGAGCACGAATCCGGCG
>CAZMJQ010000056.1:0-16616 GCA_964566475.1 uncultured Propylenella sp.
GACGACATAGGGCTCGACCTTGTAGCGCTCGATCTCCTCAGGCGTGCGCGCATGGTTGATGGGATTGACCAAAGCGAACAGCTCTGCGGCCTTGTCTCCCGCGCCCAGCTTCGCGAAGGCGAGGATCGCCCACATGGCGGCGTGGCTGTACTGCCCGCCATTCTCGCGCAGCCCGGGTGGGTAGCCTTTGATATAGCCGGGATCGAGCGACGTCTTGTCGAAGGGCGGTGTGAAAAGGAGCGCCAGGCCGTCGTCGTGACGGATGAGATGCTTTTCCAGCGACGCCATCGCAGCTCCGGCGCGCTCAGGATCGGCTCGGCCGGACAGCACCGCCCACGACTGGGCAATGGAATCGATCTGGCATTCTTTGTTTGCCTTCGAGCCGAGCCAGGTTCCGTCGTCGAACGTCGCGCGCCGATACCATTCGCCGTCCCAGCCCTCTCGCTCGAGCGCCTCCCGCACCGAGGCCGCGTGTGCGCGCCAGCGCCGCGCGCGGTCAGCGTCGCGGCTTTCCGCCAGTGGCGCGAGGAGCGCGATGGTCCGCACCAGCAGCCAGCCAAGCCAGACGCTTTCGCCCCTGCCACCTTCGCCGACTCGATTCATCCCATCATTCCAATCGCCGGTGCCGATGAGCGGCAGGCCGTGTTCGCCAGTCAGATCGAGGCACTGATCGAGGCCGCGGGCGCAATGCTCGAATAGTGAGGCCGATTCATCGGCGATCATCGGCTGGAAGAACGCATCGTGCTCGCCGGGGCGCAGAACGGGGCCCTCGAGAAATGGCACCTCCTCGTCCAGAATCCCTGGATCGTCGGCGCAGGCGACATAGGTGGCGGTTGCGAAAGCGAGCCAGACGCGATCGTCCGAGATGCGCGAGCGTACGCCTTGCCCGGAATGCGGCAGCCACCAATGCTGAACGTCGCCTTCGACGAATTGTCGGGCGGCGGCACGCAACAGATGAGCCCGCGTCTCGGCCGGCCTGGCGAATGTCAGCGCCATTGTGTCTTGAAGCTGGTCGCGGAATCCGTAAGCGCCGCTTGCCTGGTAGAAGGCCGAGCGCGCCCAGATTCGGCAGGCAACCGCCTGATAGAGCAGCCAGCCGTTCAGCAGGACGTCCATCGTGCGATCGGGCGTCCTGACCTGAACCGATCCGAGCAATGTCTCCCAGTGCTCCGTCACCTCAGTAAGTACCGCGTCGAGATCGATCGTGCGATAGCGGGTGACGAGAGCGCGCGCCTCGTCGACCGACCGGCACTGCCCGAGGAAAGAGACGACTTCGACGGTCTCGCCCGCCCCAAGCTCCACGAGGCTCTGCAGGGCTCCGCAGGGATCGAGCCCGGCCCCGGTCGCACCGGAAAGAGGAGCCTCTCCGACGAGAGCCGCAGGCGCGGCAAGTTCACCGTTGCGGCCGAGAAACTCGGTGCGGTCCGCCGTCCAGGCCGTCTGCCGGCCGCCAAGATCGGCGAAGGCGACACGGCCGGAGAAGGGAATGCTCCAGGGATTGCGGGCCAGCATCGCGCCGGTGGCTGCATCCATCTCCGTCGAGATGAACGGACCGGAAGCGCCGCGCGACGTGCCGAGCGCCCACTCCGCGTAGCTCGTCACCGACAGCCGGCGCGGTCGACCGGAAAGGTTCGCGATGGTCAGACGCGATATCTTGATGGGATCGGCCAGCGGGACGTATTGCAGCAGATCGAGCTTGATGCCGTTTGCCTGATGCTCGAAGCGGCTATAGCCGAAGCCGTGGCGCGCGACGTAGGTCCCGCTGTCGCAGACCGGCTGTGCGGTGGGCGTCCAGAGGTCGCCGGTCATTTCGTCGCGAATATAGATTGCCTCGCCGCACGGGTCTCCAACCGGGTCGTTCGACCAGGGCGTGAGCTGGTTCTCGCGGCTGTTCTCGGCCCACGTATAGCCGCTTCCCTCCGCCGCCACTTGGAAGCCGAAGTCCGGGTTGGCGATCACGTTGACCCAGGGCGCAGGCGTCGAACGGCCGGCGTCGAGGATGATCACATATTCGCTGCCGTCCCTGTCGAAACCGCCAAGTCCATTGAAGAACTCGAAATGCTCCGACTTGGGTCCCGGCGCTTCCCGGGACGGCGGCGCAAGCGACGGCTTCGAAGGCTTGAGGCGTCGCCCCGGTGGCGATGGGACAGACGTTTGCGGCAGGCGGGTGAGCTGGTCGGCAATAAGCCCGTGGCGTGCGGTCAGAACGACGCGAGCCGTCGATTGAAGCAAGGCTCGCGTCGCGACACTCATGAGGTCGGCGCGAAGCGCGAAGACGGAGCCTTGCGCAAGCTCTTCGCCCAGGCGTGGCCGCGATTGGCTGCTTCGTATCGCCGTCTCGATTGCGCCCTGAAGGTCCTGCAGGTAGGAGGAGCCGTGCTCGTTGATGATAACCAGGTCGACGCCGAGCCGTTTCATCCGCCAGTACTCGTGAGCACGCAGCAGCTGCCGAACCTGGGCGATGTCCTCGATCTCGTCGATGCGAAGAACGACGATCGGCAGATCGCCGGAAATGCCGAGCGGCCACAGACCCATTTGGGAACCCGCACCGCGGATGAGGGCTGCCGAGGAGGCTCTGAATCGCCGGTCGGCGTAGAGGATCGGCGCGGCGAGGCTCTGAAAGTCGGCCGCCTCGTCAGCCTTGACGTCGAGATGACGAAGCTGCACCTGTGCCTGCGTCCAGGCCAGGGTCTTCGCCCGGTCGAAGGCGCTCCGATCGTGGTGCTTGTCGACGAGATCCAGAAGCTCGACCCGGGAGGACGCGACCACGGTCCAGAAAGAGACCCGCGCGACCTTGCCGGGCGGAATCGTCACCGAGTGTCTCAGCGAGAAGATCGGGTCGAGAACGGTTCCAACGGTGTTGGAAAGCGTTCCGCGCTCCGTGATCGCCATGGCTTTCCCCACGGTGCGACCGCGACCCAGAAAACGTGCCCTGTCCGTTTCGTATTGTGGATCGGCAGCGCTCTCGCCTTCCACGACGGCGAAATGCGCAGCCCATACCTCCGGCTCTTCGCGTGAGCGCCGGCGGCGCGTCGCGACAAGCGCGCCGAACTCGGCGAGGTGCTCCGTTTCGACGAACATCTTGGAAAACGCCGGATGCGCGTTGTCACTCGCCGGCGTGGCCAGGACGACTTCGGCGTAGGACGTCAGCTCGATCTGGCAGGCGCGGCGACCGCTATTGGTAAGCGAGACCCGGCGCACCTCGCCGTCATGCTCACCCGAGACCAGGACGTCCATGGTCGTCGTCAGGGTGCCGTCGCGGCGGATGAATTCCGCGCGATCCTCGCCGAAAGCGACTCCCTGTTCTTCGGCGTCGCTTCCGATCGGCTGCCGGCTTGCGGACCAGACCCTTCCGCTTTGGATATCCCGCAGGAGGATGAAGGAGCCCCAGTCGTCGCGCGTCACGTCCTCGCGCCATCGCGTCACGGCAATATCGCGCCAGCGGCTGTAGCCCGCCCCCGCGGCGGTCAGCATCACAACGTAGCGTCCATTCGACAGCAGATGCGTTACGGGGGTCTCGCCCGCCGAGGCTGTGAAGCGGCGCACCGTTGGAGTCTCGCTATTGGACAAGGCTGGAGATGCCTTCACTTCCTCGACTCGCGGATGCGCAACGGCGACATCGCGGGGCATGCGTTCCTGCAGCAGGAGCTCGCTGGCCTGGATCATGGGCGCTCGGTGGAATCGCGCGCGCATCTCGCCATCGTTCAGAGTGTTCGCGATGGCGACAATCGTCATGCCCTGGTGGTGGGCCATGAAGCTGCGGACGATCGCGACGTCCTCGCCTTCGGGAAGTCGCGAGCGGGTGAAATCGAGGGCTTCGTAGAAGCCGTAGCGGCCGCTGGCGCCGAGTTCCGCAAGATGGGCATAGTTCAGTCTGGCGCGGTGCGGATCCACCATCGTTGCCAGGCCCGTGGCATAGGGCGCGATGACCACATTCTCGGAAAGGCCCCGCTTCAGCCCGAGACCGGGGACGCCGAAATTGGAGTACTGGTAGGTGAGCTCCATGTCGCGGGCGCTGTAGGCAGACTCAGAGACGCCCCAGGGAATGCCGAGCGAGCGGCCATACGATTCCTGTCGCCCGACAACCAGTCGGTTGGTCTGCTCGAGCAGGCTGCCGACCGGCGCGCGCATGACCAGCGATGGCATGAGATACTCGAACATCGATCCGGACCAGGAGATCAGCGCCGAACCGTTCCCGAGCGGAGTGGCCGCCCTCCCGAGATGAAGCCAATGGCGCGTCGGGACATCTCCCTTGGCAATCGCAAAGAAGCTGGCGAGGCGCGCCTCCGAGGCGAGCAGGTCGTAGCAGCTGGGGTCGAGGCTGTTGTCGACGGGTGAATAGCCGATTGACAGCAGCTTCCGCTCGGGATCGAGCAGAAACTTGAAATCCATCGCCATCGCCGTCTCGCGTGCCGTGTCGGCGAGCGCCTTCAGCCGGCTCTTCAGGGCATGCGGTGCTTCGGCGATCTGAAACCTGTCGCGATCATGCTCGGCCGCCGTCTTCCTCAGCGCCTCGATCCAGTACGCAAGATCCGAAATGCCGTCGGCTTCGATCACGGGCAGGATGTCGTCAGCCACCGTCGCGGCCTTTTCCGCAAGTCGCTTCAGCGTCGGCGACAAAGTCTCCATCGTTAGGGCGCCGCTCAGCAGGAGTCCGATCTCCGCAAGGAGCGAGGCGAGACGCGTCCCACGCTCGCCATTCGCGGCCGGCAGGGCATCGAGGGCATCGAGCGCCAACTGGAGATTGTCCATCATCCCGGCCCGGGCGTCGAGCGCGCAGGGGCCGTCCATCCATTCTTCGCAAGCATTGGCGAGAGCGATCAGGTGGCCGGCGAGATTTCCGCTGTCCACAGACGAGACGTAGGGGGGATCAAGTACGCGCAAGTCGCGCGTATCGTACCAATTGAAGAAATGACCACCGTGCTGCGGGAGCTTCTGCATGGAGTCGAATGCCGCCTCCAGCCGCTCTACCGTCTCCGTTGTTCCGGCCCAGCCGAAATCGCGGGCGGCAACGGCCGAGAGCAGATAGAGCCCAATATTTGTAGGCGAGGTTCGATGTGCGACAACCGGCTCCGGATTCTCCTGGAAATTGTCCGGAGGCAGCATGTTGTCCGCCGGCGTCACGAACGCCTCGAAGAAGCGCCAGGTGCGCCGTGCGATGAGGCGCAGGTCCCGTGCATCCTGCTCCGAGATGTCGAGACGGCGCGCGACCGTGGGCGATCGGCTTGCCCAGAACGCAATCGCCGGCGCCGCGAGCCAGAGCAATGCGAATGGCACGGCGAACGGCCAGACGCGAGGGCCCGCTGCGATGGCAAGAAGCGGGACAGCCAAGCCGAGCGCGGCGCCGCCCGCCATTTGCCGGTAGGAGCTGGCGAGATCTGGCCGTGGGCTGATCTTGGACTGTGCGGCCGTCGTCCATTCCAGCAGGTTGCGATGCGTCACGTAGAGCCGGTAGAGCGTTCGGACGAGAGCATCGGTCATCCGCCAAGCCTGATCGGGGAGGACCGCGACCGTCAGGAAAGTCTGCCAGGAGGCGAGGCGGAGATCGGAGGCGAGCGCGCCGAGATGGCTGCGCAAGCGGATGCCGGCACGGCGCGGAAGCACTGCGAATATTGTGGGGAGAAAGGAGGGGATGGCGATGGAGGCCAAGACGAGCACGGTCCCTGCAGCCGCAGCAGGCGACGGGAAGAGCCAACAGATGAACAAGGCGGCGAGGGTCAGCGGCGCGAGCATGGAGCGTCTCAGATTGTCCGCCATTTTTCCCAGGCCGACCGGAGGAATGCGGCCCTGCATCTTTGCTGCCGCAATGATCCAGGGCAAAAGCTGCCAATCGCCGCGCGCCCAGCGATGCTGGCGCTTCGCCGCAACGTCGTAGCGAGAGGGAAATTCCTCGACCAGCTCGATATCGGAGGCGAGTCCGGCGCGGGCGAAGATGCCTTCGAAGAGATCGTGGCTGAGAAGCGCGTTCTCCGGCACGCGGCCGGCGAGTGCCGCCTCGAATGCGTCGACATCGTAGATGCCCTTGCCGGTATAGGAACCCTCGCCGAAGAGGTCCTGGTAGACGTCGGACACGGCGGCTGCGTAAGGATCCATGCCGGCTGGGCTGGAGAAGACGCGCTGATAGAGCGATCCCTCCCTGCCGACCGGGAGGGATGGGGAGATACGCGGCTGCAGGATCGCATATCCATCCACAACCCGTTGCCCCCTCTCGTCGAAGCGGGGACGGTTGAGTGGATGCGCCATCTTACCGATCAGCCGGAGTGCCGCATCTCTCGGTAGCCTCGTATCGGCATCGAGCGTGATGACGTAGCGCACGCCGGCCGGAACTTGCGGCGTGCTCCCCGCGATAGACATGAAGGTCGTGTCAGGGGCTCCTCGCAGAAGTCGGTTGAGCTCGTGCAGCTTGCCTCTCTTGCGCTCCCAACCCATCCACTTGCCTTCGCCCGCGTTGAAGACGCGACGCCGATGCAGCAGCAGAAATCGCCTGCCGCCCGGGCTTGGTCCATAGCGGCGGTTCAGCTGTTCGATCGCCTCGGCGGCCACCGCGAGCAAATGCTCATCGCCCTCCAGTACTTCCTGCTTGGCGTCGACTCCGTCCGAAAGGAGGGCAAAGCAAAGGTCACCGCCGGCGCCGGCAAGGTGATGAACCTCCAGCCTTTCGACCTGCTCCAGAAGGTCTGCCTCGCTGGTCAGCAGTGTCGGAACGGCGACAAGCGTTCTAAGTGAGTGCGGAACGCCTGCCGAGAGTTCCAGACCAGGCAACGTCGTGGCTCCGAAGCTCCATGTGACCGCACGATTGACGAGCGCGGTCACCACCTCGGTCGCCGGGAGGAACCCGACCACGGCAAAGAGCGCGAGCCAACCGGCGATTCCGGGAGCTGCGAGCGTCCACAGCGCCAGAGCCAGCAACACCGCCGTGGCGAGCAGGATCGCGCCGACATAGCCGCCAATTCCGAGTCGGACGTTGAAGCGGCTGATCCGCAGCCGCGGCGGCGGCCGGAACCCGATCGTGCGCTCAAGGTCACGCCGACCGTCGGCGATCAGGTGGTAGCCAGGATCGCCGGCGCGTTCTGCTTCCGTCGCGTCAACTGCCGCAGCCGCGGCTATGCGTGCCGCAAGGAGCGCTTGATCGGCGATCTCAAGCTCCGAGCAAGACGAGCCGCGGGCCAATTGCTCGATTGCGCTTCGGTAGAGATCGCGCGTCGGAAAATCCATCGCACCAAAGGCGCTCGCGGCGCGCAGCCGCTCATCGACTAGGCTGACGCTCTCGAACAGCTCGGTCCAATCGATGTCGGATATCAGGCGCATGCTGGTGATGACGTTGCGCACGGTGACGTTCGATGCGCCCTGCCGCTGCTGGGCATGCAGCACCGCGCCATCGATTGAAGCGCCCTGAAGGCCTAACCGCTCCTCCAGCCAGCCGAGAGTCGGCGTCGTTCTTGGATCCTGATCCCTCAGCCGCTTCGCGAGCTGTGCGGCGAAGAGCTCGGACAAGGGACCGACTGAACGCGTCGAGATGTCGGTTTCGAGTCCGGAGTGGGCGCAGCCTGACGCGAGAAGCCGGTCTGCCAAGGCGTCGGCATCTTCGCGCGCGCTTCGTCCGACCGTGATCTGGTCCGCCAGCCGGCGCAGGTTCTCGATGAGAACAATGCGCAGCGTAATCGCAACGGCCCACAGCTCGCCGATCGTCAGGGGTTGAACGCGTTGATAGGCAGTAATGAAGCGACGCAGAATGTCGGGATCGAAGTGGCTGTCCGAGTGGGCGACAAAGGCCCAGGCGAGCCCGAAGACCCTCGGATAGCCGGCGAAAGGCCCCTCGGCGAGCTTCGGCAGCTGACGATAGTAGCCGGGCGGCAAGTCATCGCGAATCTCGCGGATCTGTTCCTCGACAAGGTGGTAATTGTCGAGCAGCCATTCCGAGGCGGGAACCACGCCCCGGCCGCTCTCCAGCTCCGCGGCGGTTGCCCGGTAGGCCGACAGCAAGACGGCCGCATTGTCTTTGAGGCGGGCGTGGAGGGAGAGAACGGCTACAGGCGTCTTTGTTACCCGCTGCGCGGAGGCGAGGCTCTCCGCGTGCTGCTCGAGCCGTTCGACGCTGAAAAGCTCTTCCCTTACCGGCGCCGCATCGTTCCATGGTGGCGATGTAGAGCGATGGCCGAGAGCATAGCGAAGGATCGAATTCATCAGCGCCTTTCCGCCCGGCGGGTGCCCGCGATCTTCGAGCCGCTCTCGATGTGCTCCCGCCCTCAGGCGGGTCCGTGCATCCTTCGGACGAAGCTCAAAAGAGCCGGCGAAGGGGAGCTAAGGGACAGCTTAAAGGCACCACTCCGAAGCCAGCGGCAGATCACCGGTGATATCGACATGTGCGGCATCGCACATTGAGCCCAGCCGCTTCTCCGAGAAGTGTAGGGAGAGGCGTCGTCCATTGTCGGTCACGAGGTGGAGGCCTCCGCGGCCGAACACGTCCCTCAGCGCTTCGGGCGACATTCGGATTTCGCCAGAGCCGGTCACTTGGCCGGGCTTCATAAGGAAGCCGTCAAAGTCGTACTCGGCGCGGGCAATTGTTTCGGCCCCGCATGTCAGGCTGCCGGCGCCATGAATTCCTCCAAGATATTGCATGATCTTACTCTCCTTCAGACAAAGGGCTACGAAGCGCATCGGCCTCAAGCGCCTTTGTCAGTTCCGCGGGGTCGACAACGAAGACCTGGTGAGACCCCCTGACTGTAGAGATCGATGGAACGTGCAGCATCGTCGCTGTCCGCAGATAGGCGAGAAAGGACACGTCAGGGATCTCCTCCTCGTCGATCACCAGCCGATAGGTTCCCGCGGGCTGCTCGCTGTCGAAGGGACTCAACATGAACGAGCGCCTGAAGGTGACCGTTGTTTCCGTGGTGCGATCAGTCATGCCCTTGCTTCTCCGCCCTTCCTCTCCGCCGACTGAATTCGAAGCCCGTAACCCGCTACGCGGCGCGACAAGAGCCGCGCCGACCGGATCGTCGTAGCGCGCCAGACAAGGGCCGCCGCCACGGGTCGGCTCCAGAGCCCCGCATCGGGCGGCGCTCGCAATTCAAGGGACGAAGACTTTAATCAGCGCTGGGGCGAACCGTCTCGCCATCGATCAAGTACCCGAATATGGGGAGCGTCGGCGGGCAAAACAATGATCGTGGCTGCCTTCCTTGCCGACAGAATCGACATTTGACTCGCAGACTGACGTCGGCCCTCAGGCCACGCCGATCAGCAGGATGACGGCTGCCCCCATGATCACAAAGCCGGTTCCACCAGAGAAATTGAGCCAGAATATTAGATCGCGCATGGTTCTCACCTGAAGTTGCTCAAAAAGTATATAGGAACGAATGAATCGGTTCTCTAAACTTATCTTTGCCGAAAACTCGGAAAAACAAAAATAGAATTCCGCGCCCACCTTACAATTGCACCGGAAGATGCCCAAATAAGAGCTTGAGAAAACCATCAATAAATTTGTAGGAGGTCGCAATGATAAGAAATATGGCTTCCGGTATCGTGGCCTCCGCCGTGGTGATTTCCTTTTCGTTTGCCGCAACCATTTCCCCCGCCGCGCCGCTCGACGCAGGCGCAAACGCCGCTGGGGCGTTCAGCAGCGGCATTGCCGCCGAGCGGATCGACGGTGCATTCTCTTCACTCTCGATGGTCAATGCCGATCCCGCGGATGCCGCGATGGCGACCTCGACCACGCCCAAGGGCGACCTTCCTCGTCTTCCCGTGTGCGCCAGCTCCATTTGGCCGAATGTCGATGCGTCATGCATCTCGACCGCGGACGGTTCGCCCGCACCAAGTGTCCGCAGCATAACCACCGGCTATCAGAGCGGAATCAACACGACGGTTCTCATCCGCATTCCTGGCGCTGCAGTAGCGCAGCGCTAGAGAACGAGATGCCCTCGACCCGACCCCTCAGAGGGACCCGGCCGAGAGCCCTTCGGAACGTCGCGTGAAGAGGTGTCGGCCCGAATAGAGTGTGGGCGTCCTTTTCAATTGGCTAGATCACAATTGGAGTATCGCCATGGCCCCAAAATTCTCAACATTCTCCGAGCACGCGCTCAATTTTCGCCGCTTCCTGGCGTACGACCTGAGCAACCCTTCCGGCTACGTCGTGATCTGCCTCCTTGGCGTTCTTGGTGTGGCGTTGTTCGCGGTCAAGTTCTAGTCGCAAGACGGGACGGTAGCGATATAGGTTACATTGGAAGAATATCGGACGTCGGCTTGGCGGCGCACGATGAAGGGTGGAGAGGCCATCCTGAGCTACCATTTGTGGAGTGACTTGAGTGATGGATCAACAAAGACCGAAAGTCGCGGGTGGGCGGATGAAATTCGGAACCGCCGGTCTTCGTCTCCCGCTAGCGGCGCCCGCTGGCACGGAGTTCACACCGTTGTCTGAGCGGCGCCAGCAGCTGCAACAGTACGGGCGGCGTTTTCAGCTTCGGGATATCGTCTTCGGTCTGCTCGCCACCACACTGGTCCTGGTTGCCGCCTGGCTTTACATGGGCGGCTGAGATCGCGAGTCGACCGGTGGCAGGCCGGGGCGTTCGCCCCAGCGTGGCGAAACTTGCGGCCCCATGTCCGGTCGGGAGTTGCTAGTGCCCCTCCTCAACGTCGGCTGCGGCGCAGTTTAAGTCGCCTTCTGTGCCCGCGGTCGGCCGCACGCGGAACCCTGACCACCTCGGCCACGGCGGAGCATCTCATGCCAGATCATATGGCGGCTGCGACCGGCCGTAGGCTTACCGCCCTCTGGAGGTCAATACGACCAGCATCGCAACGCCGATGACCGCGGAAATCGTGGATCCTCCCAGGATTCTGAGCTTGGCAGCGTCGAGCTTGGCGGGAGAGTAGGCCAGGCCGCAGGTTCGATCGATTGACGGCGAGACGCCCGTCGTGGCGACGCCCTTCATGAGCTCCGGCATGCCTGTTGAGAAGCAGGCCGCTCAGCCGCTCCCGGTCGAGATCGGCAAGACGGACCGGCCGAGCCGGTCCTCCAGCAGGTCCATGCTGAACCCCTTTGACCGGCCGATGGGCCTGCTCACCTCTTTCATGTCGCGGAGGTGGAGGTCTATAAGGTCGCCGAAGGTCTTGACGCCTTGCACCTTCTTCGGCGTCGGCGTCCGGCCGAGGTCGATCTCGCGCTCGATCCGCCGCGCCCACAGCTCGGCGTCCTTGCGCAGCATGAACGTCTCACCGAGATGGCGGCGTCTGCGCCGGACCGGCACGCGCCCCTTGCCGGAGGGGAGCTTTGGGAAGGTGGCCAAACGTATGCACCCTGTGTGCAGCGAGCGGTCGTAGAGGGTCGCATCGGGTCGTCGAAACGCGTAACTTGCACACGATCTAGGTGTCTGAAAATACGGAAAAATGCTTAAATATCAACGATCTGTCATAGCCATTGCGCCCATGATGGACTGGACGGACCGGCACTGCCGGTTTTTCCACCGCGGCCTCACGCGCCGCGCACTGCTCTACACCGAGATGGTGACGGCGGAGGCCGTGATCCGCGGCGACCGCGAGCGCCTGATCGGCTTCAGCCCGGAAGAGCATCCCGTGGCGCTGCAGCTCGGCGGCTCGGAGCCCGCACGTCTCGCCGAGGCCGCGCGCATCGGCGCTGAGTTCAGCTTCGACGAGATCAATCTGAACGTTGGTTGCCCGTCCGACCGGGTCCAGTCGGGCGCGTTCGGCGCCTGCCTCATGCGCGAGCCTCAGCTGGTCGGCGATTGCGTCGCGGCGATGAAGCGCGCGGTCGCCCTGCCGGTCACCGTCAAGTGCCGCATCGGAGTCGACGACCAGGACCCGGAGCAGGCTCTCGACGAACTGGCCGACGCGGTCCTCGCCGCCGGTACGGACGCAATTTGGGTGCATGCCCGCAAGGCGTGGCTCTCTGGGCTTTCGCCGAAGGAGAACCGCGACGTGCCGCCGCTTGACTACGGCCGGGTCCACCGGCTGAAGGCGCGGCTGCCGCACGTCTTCGTCGGCATCAACGGCGGCATTCCCGATGTCGACGCCGCTCGCGCGCACCTCGCCCGCGTGGACGGCGTGATGCTCGGCCGCGCCGCGTACCAGAGCCCGGCGATGCTCACCGGGGTCGATGGTTTGCTGGGCGGCGACGCCCAGCCGCCGGATCCCGTCGCGGCGGCGGAGCGCATGATCCCCTACGCCCAGGCGCATTGCGCCGCGGGCGGTCGCGTGTCCGCCGTGACGCGCCACATGATCGGCCTGTTCCAGGGCCGGCCGGGGGCGCGCCGCTGGCGCCGCATCCTGACGGAGGAGGGGACCCGGCCGGGCGCCGGGGCCGAGGTCATCGCCCGCGCGCTTTCCGCCGTCACGCGACCCGCGCTGTACGAGGCTGCCTGACATAGCGACCGTCCCCGTATCGGAGCTGGCCGCCGCGCTCTTGGTGACCGGCGTGATCGCCGGCCTGCTGGCGGGCATTTATTCCCTCACGCATCGTCCCGGGCTTCTCAGGAAGTCGTGAAATGCACTGCGCCGCGACCCGGCAGACAGGAGCCGCAATCGATGTCAGGATGCGAGGTGGGGTAGGGCGTGGTTCAATAAGGGAGAGATCTCGATGAGAGGCATATTGGCACTTGCTTTCGCGCTCGCCGTGGCAAGCCCGGCTTTCGCCTTCCAATGCCCGGCGGACATGGCGGCGATCGACGCTGCGCTCCAGACGGCCCAGCTCAGCGATACGGACCGGGCCAGGGTGGAGGAGCTCCGCGCCCAGGGCGAGGAGCTGCACGGCGCTCTCCAGCACCAGGAATCGGTCGACGCCCTGGCCGAGGCGAAGCAGATCCTCGGCATCTAGACGCTCGGACGACTCGACTGTAGTCCACTTCGGCGCTCGCCAATGGGCCGAGGCCCCAGGCGGGCGCCGGCGGCGGCCTTGCTTTTTGCACGCGCTTGAAGTGCCTTCGATGCCGGCCGTCACACCGCCAGCAGGCCGGCGGCCACCTCCACGGCGTTCCCGCCGATCCTGACCGCGGTCAACCTGCCTCCGCTCACCGACGTCTCCAGCCGGATGAGCGACGGCCGCCCCATCTCGTAGCCCTGTTCGACGATATCGACACGGTCGCCGTCGGGAAGCTGGTCGAAGGAGTGCATCGGGCCGGCAAACGCGGCGACAGCCGACCCGGTCGCCGGGTCCTCCTCGATGCCGAAGGTCGGGGCGAACATGCGCGCACGGAAGCTGTGATCATGACCTTCCGTCTCGCGGGTGTAGAGGAAGGTCGCTCCCTCCTCCCCGAACGCCTCCGCCCACGCACCGCGGTTGGCCGCGGCCTTCGCCAGAACGGCCATGTTGCGCACCGGCACGAAATGGAACGCATGGCCGGCCGACCAGTGGCTCGGCACGTGATTCTCGAAGCCGATCTCGGTGCGGTCGAGCCCGAGCGCGGCCGCGGCCAGCTCTTTTTCGGCGGGCTCGCCCAAGCTCTCCGGCAGTTTCGGGCAGTCGAACTCGGCGAACCCCAGGGCGTTGGTGAGCCGCACGCCGCAGCGCACTGGCCCCACCCCCTCCTCCAGCACCACGACCGCGTCGTGCTCGCCCGGCCCGGCGAAGCGCTCGCGCGCCAGACAGACGGCCGTGCCGACGGTCGGATGGCCGGCGAACGGCAGCTCGGCCCGGGGCGTGAAGATGCGCACGCGCGCGGAGTGCGCCGGGTTCTCGCTCGGGCCGACGAAGACCGTCTCCGACAGGTTGAACTCGGCAGCGACCGCCTGCATTGCGGCATCGTCCAGGCCCCCGGAGTCGAGCACCACGGCGAGGGGGTTCCCTTCGAGCGGGCGCTCGGTGAACACGTCGTAGATCTTGTAGCGGCGCGGCATCGGCCTCACTCGAATTTCAGGCGGCGGATGAGGCCCGGAATGGTGAGCCCCTGAACGATGATGGAGAAGACCACGACGGCGTAGGTGGCGACCAGTATCTCCTCGCGAAACGGATTTTGCGGGATGGAAAGCGCCAGCGCGACGGAGATTCCGCCGCGCAGCCCGCCCCAGGTCAGCATGGGGACCGAGCCGCGCGTGAAGGTCTCGCGGAGCTGCCGGACCGCAAGCGGCAGCGACACGGCCGCCAGCCTTGCCATCAGGACCAGCGGAATTGCGGCGATCGCCGGCCAGGCGAGCGAGCGATCGAAGCCGATGACCAGTATCTCGAAGCCGATCAGCAGGAAGAGGACGGAGTTCAGCAGCTCGTCGATCACCTCCCAGAAGCTGAACAGGTGCTCGCGCGTCGTATCGCTCATCGCCGTGGCGGCGCCGCGATTGCCGACGAAAAGGCCGGCGACGACGACCGCCAGCGGCCCGGACGTATGGAGACGGATGGCGACCGCGTAGACGCCCGTCACCAGCGCCAGGGAAAGCAATATCTCGACCGGATAGTTGTCGATCGCCCGCATCAGCCGAACGGCGACGAAGCCCGCGACCAGTCCCAGCACAACCCCGCCGACCGCTTCGAGCAGGAAGAGCTCGGCGACATGGACGAGATCGGGCGCCCCGCCGCGCACCGCGAGCCCGAGGAGGATCGTGAAGGCGACGACGCCGACGCCGTCGTTGAAGAGGCTCTCGCCGGCGATCTTCATCTCCAGCCGCGACGGTATCTTCACGGATTTCAGAAGCGACAGGACGGCGATCGGATCCGTGGGGCTGATCAGCGCGCCGAACACGAGCGCCCAGATGAAGGGGAGCTCGACGCCGACCGCCTTGGTCACGAGCCAGAACCCCGTCCCGACCAAGAATGTGGATATCGTCACGCCGACCGTGGCCAGAATGCCGACCGGCCAGCGCACGTCCCTGAGATCGCTGACGTCGACGTGCAGCGCGCCGGCGAAAAGAAGGAACGCCAGCATGCCGTGCATCACCGTGTCGAAGAAATCGATCTGCGCGATGGCCGCGGTTAGATCCTCGCGCATGTTGGATGCGGGAATCGCCACATCCAGAGCCATCAGAGCCAGCGACGTGAGGAGCGCCATGATGAGCAGCGCGATCGTCTGCGGCAGGTGCACGAAGCGCGCGTTGATCCAGCCGAACGTGGCGGAGAAGGCGAGGAGCAGCGCGCCGATCTCGGGAAGGCTCAGCATGGAAGGAGACCTGCCTCAGTCCACGCGGCTCTCGTCGCGGTACATCGCCTTGTGACGCTGCTCCCTGACCCAGGCGTCGATGTCCTCCACCGTCATGTAATGGCCCATGTCGAAGCGGTCCCAGTTGACGATCTCGGCGAGCGACTTCTTCCAGCGCTTGTAGGGCGGCTTGAGCGGCTGGCCGAAGAGCATGATATCGATCACGGCGAGGTCCTCGGGGATGCCGAGGAGCGGCTTCAGGTCCTTCTGCGCCTGCTCCTGGCCGATCGCCGTCACCCACCAGACCTGGTAGCCGAGCGCCGCGGCGGCGAGGTGCGCGGACATGGTGGAGGCGGCGACGCTCTGCAGCAGGATGCGCTCGGCGTTCTCCTGGTACTGCTTGTCGAGGTCGGAGCCGTCGCCGAGATTGGGGAAGGCGCGCATGAAACGGAAATCCGCCACGACCACGATGAAGCCCGGGGCGTCCTCCAGCCCGCGATAGTTGGGCGTGGGGAACTTCATCTTCAGCTTGGCGCGGCGGCGCTGCTCAGCGACGAAGTAGTCGGCGATCTCCTTCTTCACCTCCGGCCTGGTGACCACGATGTAGTGCCAGGGCTGGGCGTTGGCGCCAGACGGGGCGTGGCGCGCCGCCTCCAGGATCATCTCGTAGTGCTCGCGCGGGATCGTCTGTCCCGGCGCGAACTGCCGCGAGGTCAGCCTGCTGCGGGTGATGTCGACGAAGGTCTCGCAGCGCTCTCGCGCGGCGATGGCGGAGGCGGCTTCACTCATCGGGGCGTCCCCTCTCTTTTCCTGGCACTACCAGTGCACGTCATCCTCGGCCGAGCAACGCGAGAGCCGAGGACCCAGGGGTTTGTGTATGCGGGCATCCCGAACTCTAAAGACGTTTGGGCAATCATTCGACCGCTCTGGGTCCTCGGGTCGCGCATTCGTGCGCCCGAGGATGACGGTGCTTGTGGAACCGTCAGTGCTGCGCCAACGACCTTTTTGCAGATCTCGGTCTTCCTTCCCCGAGCTCTTTCTCCATGCGCGGGAGCATGCGGCCGGGAATGGAGCCGGAGGGCGACTCGCCGACGATGCGCATGCCCATGCGCTCGTAGAAGGGCACGGCGTTCGGATCGGCATCGAGTGCGAGCCGCGCCGCCCCGTGCACGCGGGCACGCGCCTCCGCGTGACGCCACAGCGCCCGGCCGACGCCGGAGCGGACCAGTCCGGGCTCGACGAAGATCATGCGGACCTCGGTCGAGCGGCCTTCCGGGATAAGCTCGAGCAGGCCGAGAATGCCCCCGCCATCCCCCGCGGCGCCTTCCGCGACCCACACCTCGCCCGCCTCGATCGCTTCCGGCCGGATGGTCATCTCCTCCAGGCACATGGCCATGAAGCGGTCGTCATAGCCCCACAGCGCCTTGGAGCGCATGGCGAGATCGGTGAGCGCCGGCGCCTCCGAAACAAGCGCGCGGCGGATGCGGATATCGGACGACACAGGGCTTCAGTTCCGCTCCTTGTCCACCAGCTTGCCGGCGCCGATCC
>CAZMJQ010000057.1:0-4430 GCA_964566475.1 uncultured Propylenella sp.
GTTCTTCACGGCCGCCCCCGTAGCCCGGATGGAGCGCCGCAGGCGCATAATCCGGGATTGTGCCCAACCAAATCCCGGATTGCGCTTCGCTCCATCCGGGCTACGCCGCTACGCCGCTAGTGACCGGTCTTCACTTCCGTCCCGACCCGCGTCATCTCGCGCTGCACGCGCTGCGGGCTGATCGACGGGGGGTAGAGGTTATTCAGCGTGTCGTCGTCGGGATAGATCGCGGGGTCGCCCAGCACTTCCTCGTCGATCGACGCCTGCGCCGCCTTGCTGCCGCTCGCGTAGAACACGTAGTTCGTGTTGCGCGCGGCGATGTCGGGCCGCAGCATGAAGTCGATGAAGGCGTGTGCGTTGTCGGGATGCGGCGCGTCGGCGGGGATGGCGAAGCTGTCGAGCCAGATGATCGCGCCCTCCTTAGGAATGGAATATTCGACGGTTACGCCGCTGTCCGCTTCCGCGGCCCGGTCGCGCGCCTGCAGCACGTCGCCGGAATATCCGACCGCCAGGCAGATGTCGCCGTTGGCCAGCGCGTTGATGTACTCCGAGGAGTGGAACTTCTGGACGTGCGGCCGGATCGACTTCAGCAGCTCGCCCGCCTTGCGGATGTCTTCCGATTCTTTGGAATCGGGGTCGAGGCCGAGATAGTTCAGCGCGGCCGGTATCATGTCGTCCGGAGAATCGAGCAGGTGCACGCCGCAATCGGCGAATTTCGAGACGACCTCCGGGTCGAAGATCATGTCCCATGAGTTGACCGGGGCGTCCTGCATCCGCTCGTTGACCTTGTCGACGTTGTAGCCGATGCCGGTCGTGCCCCACATGTAGTTGGCGGAGTGCTCGGTGCCGGGATCGTAGGCCTCGAGCTCGGTGCGGATCTCCTCCCATTGGTGCTCGATGTTGGGGAGCTTCGACTTGTCGAGCGGCTGCACGATCCCGGCCTGGATCAGGCGCTGCAGGTTGCGGTCCGTCGGCACGATGACGTCGTAGCCCGAGCCGCCGGCGAGCAGCTTCGTCTCCATCATCTCCATGCTGTCGTAGACGTCGTAGACGACCTCGATGCCGGTCTCCTCGGTGAAGTCCTCCAAAACGCCTTCGCCGACGTAGTCCGACCAGTTGTAGACGTTGACGACGTTGTCCTGCGCCGCAGCGGAGAGCGGCATCAGGGAGAGGGCCGCGGTTGCAAGTAGCCTCGCTGCAATCGGGTTCACTCGAAGCCTCCTTCGTCTGAATGCGTGTCGTTGCGACGTGGGCCGAAGCTTAGGATTGGCCCGCCCGCGCATCAACCGGCGAGTTCACGATCCGCTGGGACTGACGGGGGCGGACATAATTGCCGCGCCCGGCCGAGGGGCGCCAAACCGCATCGTCCGGCAAGAAATCGTTAACCGCTTCCAAACAATCGTTTGAAACGATCGTTGGTTTGAACTATGTGCAGCTATAGGAGCAATGGAAGAGCGAGCACAGGGAATGGTTCTGCAGACAGCCGACGCGCCGATGGAAGGCACGCGCGAGCGCATTCTGGAAGCGGCGCTCGATCTCTTCGGCGAGCGGGGCCTGACCGGTGCGACGGTGCGCGACATCGCCCAGCGCGCCAAGGTCAACGTGGCGGCCATTTCCTACCATTTCGGCGGCAAGGAAGAGCTCTACCGGGCGGTCGCCGAGGCCATCGCCCGGAGCATCGCCGCGCGGGTGCGCGCCCGCATCGCCGCGGTCGTGGACAGTCCGCCGGAAGACCCCGCAGCGGCGCTACGGGCGCTCGAATTGGTGATGGAGACGGTCGTCGACGTGATCGTCGGCCCGCCGGAGATGCGGCGCGTGGCGCGCTTCATCCTGCGCGAGCAGATGCAGCCGACGGCGGCCTTCGAGCATGTCTACGGCGCGCTGTCGCATCTGCACATTGCCGGCTGCCGCCTCTTCGCGACCGCGGCGGGGCTGGAGCCCGAGGCGGCGGAGACGCGCCTGCTGGTCTTCATGGGCGTGGGGCAGGCGGTGTTCCTCAGGGTCGCCGAGGCGGCGGTGCACCGGCGGATGGGAATTGAGCGCTACGACGAAGCGTTCCTCGACCAGGCCAAGACGCTCCTGAAGCAGAACGTGCGAGCCATGGTGGCGGCCGCGCGCGAGGGCGGGTCATGAGACGTGGCCTGGCATTTCTCTTGCTCCTCGGGCTCGCGGCTTGCGGCGGCAACTCCGAGCGCAGCACGTTCCAGGGTTACGTGGAGGGCGACTTCATCGCCGTGGCGCCCGAGGTGGGCGGCCGCATCGTGGAGCTTGCCGTACGCCGCGGCGCCGCCGTCGAAAGCGGCGCGCTGCTGTTCCGTCTCGACGACGCGGAAGCCGCCGCGTCGGTCGACCAGGCCAAGGCGGAGCTGGCGCGCACCAAGGCGCAGCTCGCCAACCTGCGCCAGGGGCAGCGCCCGCCGGAGATCGCCGTGATCGAGGCGCGCATCGCCGAGGCCGAAGCTGGCCTCGACACGGCGCGACGCGATTTTGAGCGGCAGAGGGCGCTCTACGCGCGCAACGTGGTCGCGGAGGCGCATCTCGACCAGGCGCGCGAAGCGATCACCGTGGCGGAGGCGCGGCTGAACGCCGCCGAGCGCCAGAAGGACGTCGCCCAGCTGCCGGCGCGCACGCGCGAGATCGAGGCGGGCGAGCGCGCCGTGCAGGCGGCGGAAGCGGCTCTCGTCCAGGCGCGCACGCGGCTCGCGAAGCACGTGGTCAAGGCGCCGGCGGCGGGCCGCATCGAGAACGTCTACTATGAAGAGGGCGAGGTCGCCGCGGCCGGCGCGCCGGTGCTTTCGCTGCTTCCCCAGGGGCGCCGCAAGGTGATCTTTTTCGTGCCGCAAGCGGTGCGGCCCGGCCTCGCCGTCGGCGAGAACCTCGCTATCGCCTGCGACGGGTGCCCGGATGGGATCACGGCCGAGCTGACGTTCCTCGGCACGGAGGCGGAGTTCACGCCGCCAGTCATCTTCAGCCGCGAGACGCGCGACAAGCTCGTCTTCCGCGCCGAGGCGCATCTTCCCGAATCCGCCGCCCTGCCGCTCGGCCAGCCGGTCGACGTCACCGCGACGCCGGGAGCCGCGCCATGAGCGCCAACGGCGAGACCGTCATCGACGTGCGCGGCCTCACGAAGCGGTTCGGCGACAAGATCGCCGTGGATGACGTGGACCTTGAGGTGAAGCAGGGCGAGATCGTCGGCTTTCTCGGTCCCAACGGCTCCGGCAAGACCACGACGATCCGCATGATCTGCGGGCTGCTCCGGCCAGACGGCGGCGAGGGGACCTGCCTCGGCTACGACATCGTCCGCGAAGCCGAGGCGATCAAGCGCCAGGTCGGCTACATGACGCAGCGCTTCTCGCTCTACGAGGACCTCACGATCCGCGAGAACCTCGAGTTCGTAGCGCGGCTCTATGCCGTGCGCGAGGTGCGCCGCACCGTCGACGAGGCGGTCGAAGGCCTGGGGCTGAAGAGCCGCCAGCACCAGCTTGCCGGCACGCTGTCGGGCGGCTGGAAGCAACGGCTGGCGCTCGCCGCCTGCATCATGCACAAGCCGCGGCTGCTCCTCCTCGACGAGCCGACGGCGGGCGTCGACCCGAAGGCGCGCCGCGAGTTCTGGGACGAGATCCACAGCCTCGCAGAGAACGGCCTGACCGTGCTCGTCTCCACCCACTACATGGACGAGGCGGAGCGCTGCCACCGCATCGTCTATATTGCCTACGGAACCATCGTCGCCCGCGGCACGGCCGAGGAGATCATCGAGAGCTCGGGGCTCGGCACGTTCGTGGTCGCCGGCCGGGGGGCGGCAGCGGCTGCGCGCGAGCTGCAGGGCATGCCGGGCGTTGAGCAGGTGGCGGCCTTCGGCCAGGAAATCCACGTCGTCGGCTCCGACGGGCCGGGGCTGGAGCGCAGCGTGCGGGCGGTGGCGGAGCGCCATCCGGTCCGCGTCGCGCCGGGCGAGACGACGCTGGAGGACGTGTTCATCCGCCTGATGAGCGACGCGCAGGTGAGCGGGAACGGCCGATGAGACCTCCCGGCACGAGAGGCCCCGTAGCCCGCATGGAGCGCAGCGCAATGCGGGACCGGCCGCGCGCCCCGCACCGCCGCCCCGGATTGCGCATCGCTCCATCCGGGCTACGGTCCGGTGCCGCGTTGGTAGCCCGCATGGTGCGCAAGCGTAATGCGGGGACGGCCGCGCGACCCGCACCGCCGCCCCGGATTGCGCTCCGCTCCATCCGGGCTACGGGAGGTCTGGCATGAGCGCTCACTCCGCGCTTGCGGGCATCCGCGCCGTTCTCCTGAAGGAGGTCATCCAGATGCGGCGCGACCGGCTGACCTTCGCCATGATCCTCGGCATCCCGATCCTGCAGCTCGTGCTCTTCGGCTACGCCATCAACACCGACCCGAAGCACCTGCCGACCGGCATCGTCATGGCC
>CAZMJQ010000058.1:0-2829 GCA_964566475.1 uncultured Propylenella sp.
AACTTCGCCACCAGGTCGAAGATCATGACGGCGTCGGCGTAAGCGACGCCACGCTCCACGGCGCCGTCCACGAAGCGCTCGCGCTGCGCGTCCATCTCCGCCTTGATCTTCTTGCCCATCGCCCGGCGCAGGAGGTCGGCCTCGCCCAGCGAGTAGCCGGACAGAGCCTGCGCGATCTGCATCACCTGCTCCTGGTAGATGATGACGCCGTAGGTCTCCTTGAGGATCGGCTCCAGGAGCGGGTGCAGGTAGTCGACCTCTTCCTCGCCGTGCTTGCGGCGATTGTAGAGGGGAATGTTGTCCATCGGCCCGGGCCGGTAGAGCGCGACCAGCGCGATCAGATCCTCCAAACGGTCGGCCTTCATGCCGGCAAGCGCCCGGCGCATGCCCTGCCCTTCCACTTGGAAGACGCCGACCGTCTCGCCCTTGCCCAGCATGGCGAAGGTGGGCGCGTCATCGAGAGGTATCGACGCAAGGTCGATCTCGATCCCGCGGCGGCCGATCAGCTCCAGCGCCTTCTGGATCACGGTCAGCGTCTTCAGGCCGAGGAAGTCGAACTTCACCAGGCCGGCCTGCTCCACCCACTTCATGTTGAACTGGGTAACGGGGAGCGCCGAGCGAGGATCGCGATAGAGCGGCACCATCTCGATGAGCGGACGGTTGCCGATGACGATGCCGGCGGCATGCGTCGAGGCGTGGCGGTAGAGCCCCTCAAGCTTCATGGCGATGGTGAGGAGGCGGTCAACCACCGGCTCCTGCTTGCGCGCCTCCTCGAACCGCGGCTCGCCCTCCACGGCCTTCTCCAGCGAGACCGGGTTGGCCGGATCGGCCGGGACCAGCTTGCACAGCCGGTCGACCTGTCCGTACGGGATCTCCAGCACGCGGCCTACGTCGCGCAGCGCGGCGCGCGCCTGCAGCGTTCCGAAGGTGATGATCTGCGCCACGCGGTCGCTGCCGTAGCGGTCCTGCACGTAGGCGATCACCTGGTCGCGCCGCTCCGGGCAGAAGTCGACGTCGAAATCGGGCATCGACACGCGGTCGGGATTGAGGAAGCGCTCGAAGAGGAGGCCGAAGCGGAGCGGATCGAGGTCGGTGATGGTCAGCGCCCAGGCGACCACCGATCCGGCGCCGGAGCCGCGGCCGGGCCCGACCGGAATGCCCCGCGCCTTCGCCCACTTGATGAAATCCGCGACGATGAGGAAGTAGCCCGGATACTGCATGCCGATGATGACGCCGAGCTCCAGGTCGAGCCGCGCGCGGTAATCCTCCTCCTCGAAGCCGGGCACGACGCCTTGTGTGGCGAGCCGGTGGGCCAGCCCCTCCTCTGCCTGCCGGCGGAGCTCCAGCGCCTCGGCGTCCTCCTCGCCGGGCGCCACGTCAGGCGATAGCGCGGCGCCCGCGACGAAGCGGGGCAGCACCGGCTCGGTTACATGCGGCCGGGTGCGGCAGCGGAGCGCGATCTCGACGGTGTTCTCGAGCGCCTCCGGGAGATCGGCGAAGCGCTGCATCATGTCGGCGCGGCTTGCGAAGCCATGCGACGGCGTCAGCCGGCGGCGGTCGTCGCTCGAAATGAGACGGCCTTCGGCAATGGCGATCAGCGCGTCGTGCGCTTCGTAGTCGTCGCCGGTCGGGAAGAAGGGCTCGTTGGTGGCGACGAGCGGCAGGCCGAGGTGGTAGGCGAGATTGACCACGCCCGGCTCGGCGCGGCGCTCGATCTCCATGCCGTGCCGCTCGATCGAGACGTAGAGCCGGTCGCCGAAGACCTCTTTCAATGCCTGGGCACGGGCCTCCGCCAGGCTCGTTTCGCCCTCGGCAAGCAGCGGATAGAGCGCCCCGTCATGACCGCCGGTCAGCGCGATCAGGCCGGCCGCGGCGGCGGCGAGCGTTTCCAGGCGGACCGGCTCGGCGCGACCGTCCTCGCCCAGGTAGAAATCCGTCACCAGCCGGATCAGCGCCCGGTATCCCGCCTCCGTCGCGCAGAGCAGCTGAATGGGCGCGACGTGGCGCGAGGCGCGATGCCCCGGCCGCCGCGCCTCCATTTCCGGCTCCGGCTCGAAGCGCACCGGCAGCTTGCAGCCGACGATCGGCTGCACGCCCGCGGCGGCGGCCTTCTCGGAAAACTCCAGCGCGCCGAAGAGATTGGCGGTGTCCGTCACGCCGACGGCGGGCATACCGTCCGCGGCGGCAAGCTCCACCAGCTTGCCGAGCGGAAGCGCGCCCTCCAGCAGCGAGTAGGACGAATGGCAGTTCAGATGGATAAAACCGGGGCCATCGGCCAAGGACGCTACCTCCTCGGCCACGGTTTAAGGCCAGCCGCTCCCCGAGAACAGGGTCAAGCCAGCCTTTCCCCGAAACTTCGTCGCCGGGTTCAGGCGGCCGAATCAGGCCCGCCCGGATTGAGCGGGATGACGACCCCCGTCGGCTCCGGATCGTGCGGCGCCAGGCTGCTCCGGTTCTCGTCGGTCCAGGTCGCCAGCTTGATCACTTCGCCGGACTCCGGCGGCGCATTGGCGGGCTCGGCCGGCTCGACCACATGCAGCCCGCTGCCGTTGAGGAAGAAGGTGTGGTCCCCGAAGGCGTCATTCAGCTGGGGAACGACAGGGTGGTCCTCTGGGATGGCCTGAGCCTCGAACCGGGTCAGGGTCTGCTCGACGAGTGCGGTGTTCAGTTTCATCGCACGCTCCTTGAATTGGAGATCCGTGTGGGGCGATCACGCCCTCGCGCGCTCGCACAGCACGCTTGCGGGGTCTCCCACCTTCAGGTGGTCATTGCGACGGACCGTTTCGGCCTCGTCCCGCTGGCTAGAAACCTAAGGTCCCTGCGGAGAAC
>CAZMJQ010000059.1:0-3261 GCA_964566475.1 uncultured Propylenella sp.
TGGGTTGCCATGCTGATTCCTCCCCAAGACACGAGCAGGTTGCCTCTGCGGCGATCGACTAAGGGGCCAGCGTTTCCGACAGGTTTCGGCCTGCCCGGCAATGTGTTTCGAGAGGCGGCGCGGTTGCGGCATGGTTAATGCGGCGTAGTCCCGCCCTGCGTGTCGGCGCGCGAGCGGCGGAGTCGCCACGCATCGGCAAAATGCACCGCGCGCAGCATATCGCCCCTTGCAATTCGGCGGCAGTCGGACGCTAAATTCGGGGCCTTGGGGAAGTTCGGGGTGAGGGGTGAGATGCCTGGGCCGTCAGTCTTGAAGACGCTCTTGACCGCGGTCGCGGCGGTGATCCTGGCCTTCGGCGCGCCGTCGCCGGGATGGGCCGACAACGAAAGCATCCAGCAGCGCAACCAGTTCTATCGCGAGCTTGCCGCACGGACCATGGTCGGACCGGGCGCGGAAGCCGTTCGCGACGAGACGGTGCTCCTGGTGAGCGGCGTGATCAGGCCCGGTGCGCATCAACAGTTCCGCACCGCGCTTTCGCGCGGCACTCCCGCGCTCGTGGTTCTGGATGGGCCGGGCGGCGTCCTCGGGGAGGCGCTGCTCATCGCGGAGGAGGTGCGCCGGCGTCGCCTGAGCACGCTGGTGGCGGACAACCGCCGCTGCGCCTCCGCGTGCGCCATCGTGTTCCTCTCCGGCAGCACCAAGTATATGGGCTCGGGCGCCGCGGTCGGTCTGCACTCCGCATCCTACGCGGATGGCCGCGCGGACCCGGAGGCCACGCGGCTGATGGCGGCCTACCTGAGTCAGGTCGGCGTTCCCAGTTCGACGCTCGCTAACATGGCGCGTACGGCGCCGAGCGATATTCGCTGGCTGACCGCACAAGAGCACCGGGCCATTGGAATCAGGCCCTACCGGCAGCGCCAGTAGACACGCCGACCGGAGCCTTCGGTCCCGGGCTCTGAATCGAAGGTCGTGCCCGCGCGGCCCGGTGGCCGGGCGCTTCTCTCATCCGGCCGCCGCGCGGGCCTGGCGCTGCGGAGCCTTGGCCTTGGAGCGGTCGCGGATCTTGACCCGCTTGATGCGCCGCGGGTCGGCGTCGAGCACCTCGAAATCGAAGCCTTTCACCGCCTCCACCACCTCGCCTTTCGGAGGGATGCGCCCGGTCGCGGCGAAGACGAGGCCGCCGATCGTCTCGATGTCCTCGCTCTTCTCGCCCACCTGAAAGCCCGGGCCGATCACCTCCGCGGCATCGTCCAGCTCGGCGCGGGCGTCGGCGATGAAGACGCCGTCGGCCACCTTAAGCACCACCGGATCCTCGTCGAGATCGTGCTCGTCCTCAATCTCGCCGACGATGATCTCCACCAGGTCCTCCAGCGAGACCAGCCCGTCCGTGCCGCCGTATTCGTCGATGACCAGCGCCATCTGCGTTCGGGTCGCCTGCATGCGCTTCAGGAGCGTGCGCGCGGGCATGGAGGGCGGCACGAAGATGAGCGGCCGCACCAGCTTGGACTCCTCCAGGCTGAGCGACAGGTCGACGGAGGAGAAGTCGAAGCTCGGCGTCGCGTCGCCGTTGTCCGCCGGCTTGAGCGCCCGGTCGGCCACCCACGCCATGAGGTCGCGGATGTGCACCATCCCCACCGGCTCGTCGAGCGTCTCGTGATAGGCCGGCAATCGCGAATGGCCGGATTCGCGGTAGATGGCGATGACCTCAGCCAGCGACGTTTCGATGTCGATCGCTTCGATGTCGGCGCGCGGTATCATCACATCCTCCACGCGCATGTCGCCGAGCTTGAGGATGGCGCGCAGCATTGCCCGCTCCTCCGGGGAGAGGGTTTCGCCTGCCGCCTCGTCGGCGGCAATCGCGTCTTCGATTTCCGCTCTTGCAGAGCCGTTCTGCCGCACGCCAAAAGCGCTCAGAAGTGCGGACCTGACACGGCCTACAAAGTCCGGTTGGTGGCCCGCGGCATCGGCCTGCGGGCCGTTGGGACTTCGACCTTGGTCGTCGCTCATTTTTCGCGAGCTGCCGCGGTGGGGTGGGCAATGCCCATCCGGCTCAGCGCGGCCCGCTCCAGTTGCTCCATCTCTGCTGCGTCTTCCTCCGTCTCGTGGTCGTAGCCAAGGAGATGAAGGAACCCGTGGATTATAAGGTGTGTTAGATGGTCTTCAAGCGGCTTTTCCGCAAGGGCCGCCTCCCGCCGGATCGTCTCCGCCGCCAGCACGACGTCGCCCAGGGGCTCCGGCTCGCCTGCCCCTTGCGGGGAGCCGGAGGGGGAGGAGAGCCACGGCCCGGGCGCCTGCGGGAACGACAGCACGTTGGTGGGCCGGTCCTTCCCCCGCCACCTGGCGTTCAGGGCCTGCATCCCGGCATCGTCGGTGAACAGAATGCTGAGCCCGGTCTCCCGATCCGTCTGGCGCGGGGAAGGCGCCGGCACCTCCGCGCCGGCGACCGCGGCCGCCGCGGCCTCGAGGGCGTGCTCCGCAATGCGGCGCACCGTGTTCTCCGGCGGCCATTCCCCCGCCTCGACGGCGATATCGACGCTCGGCGTCCTCAACGGTCCTGCTCTCTCCTCGGCGCCTTCCGCCATAGCGCCGCCGGGCCGCCCTGGCGATATGGCTTCCCTCCCGGCTGAGCAAGCGCAGGCGAACCTTCGTGCCGATTTGCCTGACCCGGGCACGTCGGAGCATACCTCTCGCCGCGGCAATCCGGCTCACGCGAGAGCGCGGTACACCCTGGCCCGGTAGAGCGCAGCGGCGGTGGTGCGCGCGCCGAGCCGCGTGCGGGCCGTGGCGAGCGTCTTCTCGACCGAGCGCGTCGAGATGCCCATCTGTTCTGCTGTGTCGGAGATCCCGAAGCCGCGCGCAACGAAGGTCAACCCTCGCGTTGACGGTTGGTGAGACCGGCGAAGCCCGCGAGCATCTGCTTGCGCTGCAAGAAGGCGCGGAAGAGCATCCCCATCGGGCCGAGCAGCGCCGCCAGGTGCGCAGCCTCGCTACGTGCGGTGCGCTCGGTCTGGTTCTGGAGCACGAAAATGAGGGCCACCGGCGAGCCGGTCATTGGATCGCGTTCGGTGTGCACCAGGTCGAAACGAGCCCTGTTGTCGATGAGCGCCCCGACCAGCATGCGAGCAACATTGGGCAAACTGTGTAGCATCGCTGCTCGCAGCTTCTCGTTATCTTGAAAGAAGCTGCCTTTGTTGTTGGCAACGAAGGGCACCGTCGGGTCCAACCGCACACCGCCGGTCTCTTCGTAGAGCCGGTTCAGTT
>CAZMJQ010000060.1:0-6971 GCA_964566475.1 uncultured Propylenella sp.
GACCCGGAGCGGCTCTCGCTCTACGGCATCACGCTGCAACAGCTCGCCGGCAAGGTCGAGGGCGCCAACCGCTCCTTTCAGGCCGGCATGATCCGAGAGGACGGCGAGCAGCGCGTCCTGGTCGGGGGCCAGACGCTGCAGACGATGCCGGCGATCGGGAACCTGCTCCTCACCGCACGCGACGGCCGGCCCGTCTATGTGCGTGATGTGGCAGACATCGTGCTCGCCACCGACCCGAACGAAACGCGGGTGAGCAGGGTCACCAGGACGGAGGAGGTACTGGCGCTCACCCCCGCCGTGTCATTGGCCATCGCGAAGCGCCCCGGCACCAACGCCGTGGTCATTGCCGAAGAGATCGTAGAGCGGCTGGAAGCCGTGCGCGGCCTGTTCGTCCCAGAAGACGTGCAGATGACCGTTACCCGGAACTACGGGGAAACGGCCAACGAGAAAGCGAACGAGCTTCTCTTCCATCTCGCGCTGGCGACGATCTCGATCGTCATCCTCGTCGCCGTATCGATCGGCTGGCGCGAAGCAGTCGTGGTTGCGGTCGTCATCCCGACGACCATTCTCCTGACGCTCTTCGCCTCCTGGCTGATGGGCTACACACTGAACCGCGTCAGCCTGTTCGCGCTGATCTTCTCGATCGGCATCCTAGTCGACGACGCCATTGTCGTGATCGAGAACATCGCACGGCACTGGGCCATGGGGGACGGCCGTCCGCGCATGCAGGCCGCCATCGAGGCCGTAGCGGAGGTCGGAAATCCCACCATCGTGGCGACGCTCACGGTGGTGGCGGCGCTTCTTCCCATGTTCTTCGTATCCGGCATGATGGGCCCCTATATGAGCCCCATCCCGGCCAATGCCTCGGCGGCGATGCTTTTCTCCTTCTTCGTCGCGGTCATGCTGACGCCGTGGCTGATGATGCGGCTCGACCGCCGGGTCGTGGTGGCGGATGGCGAGCGCGGCCACGGCAGCATCGGCTGGCTGGGACGCGGCTACGTCGCCGCCGCGCGTCCCATCCTGAAGTCGCGCTCCCGAGCCTGGACTTTCCTCGTTGTCGTAGGAATCGCGACCATCGCGTCGCTGGCGCTCTTCTATACGAAGAGCGTGACCGTGAAGCTGCTGCCGTTCGACAACAAGGCGGAGCTGCAGGTGGTCGTCGATCTGCCCGAGGGCTCGTCGGTGGAGGATACCGATCGCGCGCTGCAGACCGTCGTCGGGCAGCTCGCTTCCGTTGCGGAAGCCGTTTCGTTCGAGACCTATGCCGGCACGGCCGCGCCATTCAACTTCAACGGTCTCGTCCGCCACTATTACCTCCGCTCTCAACCCGAGCTCGGGGACGTTCAGATCAACCTCCTGCCCAAGGGTGAGCGCGAGCGAACCAGCCACGACATTGCGCTTGAGGTCCGGGATCTGCTCGACGGCAGTGACATCCCTGCCGGCAGCACCGTGAAAGTGGTGGAGCCACCGCCGGGACCGCCGGTGCTCTCCACACTGCTCGCCGAGATCTACGGGCCGGACGCAGAGACGCGGCGGGCCGTCGCTCGCAAGGTAAGGGAGAGCTTCGAGAGCGTGCCCTTCGTGGTCGACGTGGACGATTCCTTCGGCACGCAGCCGGAGCGCGTGCGCATTGGCATCGACCAGGACAATCTCGAATATTACCGGGTCGAGCAGAGCGACGTCTACGACACGATCCGCTCGCTCTACCGCGGTTCGACGGTCGGCTACTCTCACCGCGGCGGCGGGCGCCACCCGATACCGATAAGGATCGCGCTCTCCAAGGGCAGCCTGGCGCTCGGCGAGCAGGCGCTGGCCACGCCCGTGCCGGCCAACGCAATCCCGGGCGAGCGCTCGGTCGTGGAGCTTGGGGACGTCGTTTCCGTCACGCGGGAGCCCGCGTCCTATCCGATCTTTCGCCGCAACGGACGCGCGGCGGAAATGGTGACGGCCGAGCTTGCCGGCGACTTCGAGGCGCCCATCTACGGCATGATGGCAGTCGGCGATGCGATCAGCTCGGCGGATTGGGGCGATGTGCCGAAGCCCGTCATGAAGCTGCACGGTCAGCCCAACGACGAATCGCACCCGACGCTTCTGTGGGATGGCGAGTGGGAGGTGACCTGGGTCACGTTCCGCGACATGGGGGCGGCGTTCATGATCGCCATCCTCGGCATTTATATCCTGGTCGTCGCCCAGTTCGGTTCCTTCAAGCTGCCGCTCGTCATCCTCACGCCGATTCCGCTCACTTTCATCGGCATTATGCTTGGGCACTGGCTGTTCGGCGCGCCTTTCACCGCGACCTCGATGATCGGGTTCATCGCGCTTGCCGGCATCATCGTCCGGAACTCCATCCTGCTCGTCGACTTCATCCGCCATGCACGAAGTCCCGGGCGGCCGCTTCTGGACGTGCTGCTGGAAGCCGGCGCCATCCGCTTCAAGCCGATCCTCCTGACGGCCCTCGCCGCGATGATCGGCGCGGCTGTTATCCTCACCGACCCGATCTTCCAGGGGCTCGCCATCTCGCTGCTCTTCGGCCTCGCCTCGTCCACGGCGCTCACGGTGCTGGTGATACCGGCGATCTACCTGGCGCTACGGGGCGGCGAGCAGCGGGGCCGGGCAGGGGAACCGGCCGGCGAAGCCGTGGCATAGCGGGTTCCACGCTGAGAAGCCTCGCCAGATGGGCGAGGGGCGCGGGCTCGCCGATGCGCTTCAGCCGCCTCCGTTACTCCGCGATTCTGGCGTGGCGGAGGCGAAGGGCGTTCCCGACGACGCTGACCGATGACAGCGCCATGGCCGCCGCCGCGATCACCGGCGAAAGCAGGATGCCGAAGGCGGGGTAGAGGATGCCGGCTGCGATCGGGACGCCCGCCGCGTTGTAGATGAACGCGAAGAAGAGGTTCTGGCGGATGTTGCGCATGGTCGCGGCGCTCAGGCGGCGCGCCCGCACGATGCCGGTGAGGTCGCCTCGCAAGAGCGTCACGCCGGCGCTCTCGATCGCCACGTCCGTGCCCGTCCCCATTGCGATGCCGACGTCGGCGGCAGCCAGCGCCGGCGCGTCATTGACACCGTCGCCCGCCATGGCGACCACGCGGCCCTCGCGCCGCAGGCGTTCAACCACCTCGCTCTTCCGGTCGGGAAGCACCTCGGCTTCGACTTCGTCGATCCCGAGCGTCCGCGCCACCGCCTCGGCCGTCGTGCGGTTGTCGCCGGTCAGCATCACGATGCGAATGCCGTCGCGATGCAGCGCGGCGATCGCATCGGCCGTCGTGGGCTTCACCGGGTCCGCGATGGCAAATATCCCCGCGGGCCGGCCGTCGATTGCCATGAAGATCGCCGTGGCGCCGTCCGCACGGAGGCCGTCAGCGCCGGAGGCAAGCGCCTGCACGTCGACGCCTGACTCCGCGAGGAAGGCGGCGTTGCCGATGAGGATGCCGCGGCCCTCGACCGTGCCGGTCACGCCCTTGCCTGTCGGGCTGTCGAAGCCGGCCGGCTCGGAGAGCGATAGCCCGCGCGCCTGGGCCGCCGCCACGATCGCGTCGGCGAGGGGATGCTCGCTGGCGCGCTCCAGGCTCGCCGCGAGCCGAAGAACGTCGTCCTCCGAGAACCCCTCCGCCGGCCGGATCGCCGTCACGGACGGCTTGCCCTCCGTCAGCGTGCCGGTCTTGTCCACCACCAGCGTGTCGACCCTCTCCATGCGCTCCAGCGCCTCGGCGCTCTTGATGAGAACGCCCGCGCCCGCGCCGCGGCCGACGCCGACCATGATCGACATCGGCGTCGCGAGCCCCAGCGCGCAGGGGCAGGCGATGATGAGGACGGCGACCGCCGCGACCATGGCATAGGCGAAGCGCGGCTCCGGGCCCCAGACGGACCAGGCGATGAAGGCCAGCACCGCGACGACGATCACAAGCGGCACGAACCAGCCGGACACCATGTCCGCCAGCCGCTGGATCGGCGCGCGGCTGCGCTGCGCCTCAGCCACCATCTGCACGATGCGCGAGAGGAGGGTGTCGCGCCCGACCTTCTCGGCCTCGATGACGAGCGCGCCCGAGCGGTTTATCGTCCCGCCGATGACGTGATCGCCGGCCTCTTTGGTGACCGGCATCGACTCGCCCGTCACCATCGATTCGTCGAGCGAGGAGCGCCCGTCGACGACCGCGGCATCGATCGGCACTTTCTCGCCGGGTCGGACGCGTAGCCGATCGCCGATCGCGATTTCGTCGAGCGGCACCTCCTCCTCCGCGCCGTCAGGCGCGATGCGGCGGGCGGTCTTCGGCGCAAGATTGAGGAGCGCACGGATTGCGCCGGACGTCTGCTCGCGGGCTCTCAGCTCCAGCACCTGCCCGAGAAGCACCAGTACCGTGATGACGGCCGCCGCCTCGAAATAAACGGCGACCGAGCCGTCCGGCTGCCGGAAGGCCGACGGGAACACCCCGGGCGCCACCGTCGCGACGACGCTGTAGAGCCACGCCACGCCCGTCCCCATGGCGATCAGCGTGAACATGTTGAGATTGCGCGTGACCAGCGACTGCCAGCCGCGCTCGAAGAAGGGCCATCCGGCCCACACAACGACCGGCGTGGCGAAGGCGAGCTGCAGCCAGTTCGAGAGCTGCTGGCCGATCAGCATGTGCAGGCCGGCGAAGTGCCCGCCCATCTCCAGCACGATGACCGGCACCGCAAGCGCGAGCCCGATCCAGAACCGCCGCGTCATGTCGGCGAGCTCCGGGTTGGGGCCCGCTTCGGCGCTCACCGTCTCAGGCTCGAGCGCCATGCCGCAGATGGGGCAGGAGCCCGGCCCCACCTGCCGGATCTGCGGATGCATCGGGCAGGTGTAGATCGTGCCTTCCGGCACCGGCTCCTCCGTCGCGGACCTGGGCTCCAGGTATTTCGCCGGGTCGGCCTCGAAGCGCTCGCGGCATCGCGCGCAGCAGAAATAGTAGGTTCGCCCATTGTGCTCGGCACGATGCTTCGCCGTGTGCGGGTCGACGCTCATGCCGCAAACCGGGTCCATCGCCTGCTGCGTATCCTGCCGATGTCCGTGACTGTGGGAACAGGCCGCTGCCGGGCCGTGCTCGTGAGCGTGGTGGCCGGGTTGCTGATGCTGCATCGGAAGCTCGCTCCGCGTTCTGTCACGTAAACCCTGTGGGGGTATCTCCACCCTTGCCCTCTATACCCATATGGGGTACTCCGTCAAATATGGAACCCGACGCGAAATCCGCCGTTTTGAAGCGTCTCAGCCGGATCGAGGGCCAGGTCCGCGGACTGGCCCGCATGGTCGAGGAAGACCGCTACTGCATCGATATCGTCACGCAGATCGCCGCGGTCCGCGCCGCGCTGCGCCGGACGCAAGAGGCGGTGCTGCGCGACCATGTCTCCCATTGCGTAGAGCACGCGATTGCCAGCGGCGACAAGGACGACCAGCGCCTGAAGGTCGCCGAGATCATGGACGTGCTGGCGCGGGCCGAACGATAGCCCCACGCGCGCGCCGGCTCTGCCGTCAGTCGCGACTCGAGGGAGCAGAACGCGCCGGAACTGCTACGCAGGGGTGAGGCGAGACATTTGCGAATAGTTCGCATTAGCCTTGACTTTTGCAAATCGGTTGCATTAGCGTTGAAACTCCATGCGAGCGCTTTGCATTTGCGTGGCATGATGCAGGGAGAGATGTGCAATGGTCAGTGTCCTTCTGCGGGTGGCTTCTGCAATGGCCCTCCTCGCCGGTCTTGCCGCCACAGCCGCCGCGGCCGAGAGGATGAAGGTCGTCACCACGTTCACCGTGCTCGCCGACATGGCGCAGAACGTGGCAGGTGATGCGGCCGATGTCGTTTCCGTCACCAAGCCCGGCGCCGAGATCCATGGCTATGAGCCGACGCCACAAGACCTCGTGCGGGCGCAGGATGCCGACCTGATCCTTTGGAACGGACTGAACCTGGAGCTCTGGTTCGAGCAGTTCCTCGCCAACCTTGGCGACGTGCCGTCTGTCACGCTGACGGAGGGGATCGACCCGATCCCGATTGCCGAGGGCGCATATGAAGGCCTGGCCAATCCGCACGCGTGGATGGGCATCGAGAATGCGCTGATCTACATCGACAACATCGCGGCAGCTTTCTCCGAGCGCGATCCGGAGAATGCCGAGACCTACAAGGCCAACGCCGAGGCCTACAAGGAGAAGCTGCGCGCGACGATAGAGCCGTTGCGCGAGCGGATCGCCGAGATCCCCGAGGAGAACCGCTGGCTCGTGACCTGCGAAGGTGCGTTCAGCTATCTCGCGCGCGACTTCGGCATGAAGGAGCTCTACCTCTGGCCGATGAACGCCGACCAGGTCGGCACGCCACAGCAGGTGAGGAAAGTGATCGACGGGGTCAGGGAGAACGACATCCCCGTCGTGTTCTGCGAGAGCACCGTCAACACCGCGCCCGCCGAGCAAGTGGCGCGAGAGACCGGTGTGGCGTACGGTGGCGTGCTCTATGTCGACTCCCTCAGCGAGGCCGACGGGCCGGTCCCCACCTATCTTGACCTCCTGAGGGTGACGTCGCAGACCGTGGCCGACGGGCTGACGGCGAACATGAACTGAACGCGGAGCCCGCGAGAGACCAGCCCTTGCTCGATGTGGCTCAGGACCAGGATCGGATAGCCGCCGGAGCCTCCGGTGCCGGCATCGTCGCCCGCGAAGTGACGGTCACCTACCGCAACGGGCACACGGCGCTTTACGACGCAAGCTTCGAGATACCCACGGGAACGATCACCGGCCTCGTGGGCGTGAACGGCGCGGGCAAGTCGACACTCTTCAAGGCCATCATGGGCTTCCTTCCGACAGGGAAGGGCGAGATCCGGCTCCTCGGTCGCACTGTGAGGGAAGCGCTGCGCGAGAACCTCGTGGCCTACGTCCCGCAATCGGAGGAGGTCGACTGGGCGTTCCCGGTGCTGGTGGAGGACGTCGTCATGATGGGGCGTTACGGGCACATGGGCTTCCTGCGGCG
>CAZMJQ010000061.1:0-9085 GCA_964566475.1 uncultured Propylenella sp.
ACCGCGACCGAAGCGGCCGCCTTCGGCGTGATCGGCGCGCTGGTCATGGCGGCGACTCAGGGGTCGCTCACCTGGGCCACCTTCACCGAGAGCCTGATGGGCGCCACGCGGACATCCGCGATGATCGCGCTGATCCTGGCGGGAGCGGCGTTCCTCTCCCTCTCGATGGGCTTTACCGGCCTGCCTCGCGCGCTGGCACAATGGATCGCCTCCATGGAGCTCTCGCGCTTCGAGCTCCTGATGGCGCTTCTCGTCTTCTACGTCGTCGTCGGCTGCTTCCTCGACGGCATCTCCTCGGTCGTGCTCACCATGGCGGTGGTGGAGCCGATGATCCGCCAGGCCGGCATCGACATCGTCTGGTTCGGCATCTTCATCGTGGTGGTCGTCGAGATGGCGCAGATCACGCCGCCGATCGGCTTCAACCTGTTCGTGCTGCAAGGGATGACGTCGCACGAGATGAACTACATCGCCCGCGCCGCCATTCCGATGTTCCTCATCATGGTGGCGATGGTGTTCATCCTGATCGCCTTCCCTGAGCTTGCGACCTGGCTGCCGGAGACGATGCGCACGCGTCCCGGCGGCTGAGCGTGCACGCCGCCTCGAGCATCCTCGCCGCCGCAGGACGTTATGGCCGCCTGCTTCTGATCGCCGGCCTGGCGGCAGGCATCTTCCTGCCGCAGGCGGCGAGCGCGGTGCGGCCCTGGATCGGGGAGCTGATCGCGGGGCTGCTCTTCCTCGCATGCGTCAGGATCGGGCCGCGCCAGGCGATCGGGGCCGCGGCCGACCTCGGCGTCGGCCTCAAGGCCACCCTCGCGCTGCAGCTCGTTCTGCCGCTCGTCCTGGCGGTCACGTTCAGGACGCTCGGATGGAATGGCCCGACCGCGCTGGCGCTGACCCTGATGGCGTCCGCCTCCCCGATTGCCGGCAGCCCGAATCTCGTCGCAATGGTCGGCAGCGATCCGGCGCCGGCGTTGCGCCAGCTCGTCGTCGGCACGGCGCTGCTGCCCGTCACGGCGCTCGCCGTGTTCCTCCTCGCTCCGGGTCTCGGCGGGACGGGCACGCTGCTGCTCGCGGCTGCGCGCCTGCTTCTGGTGATCGGTCTTGCGGCGGCCATCGGCTTTGCCCTGCGGCTGACGGTCCTGCGGGAGCTTTCGCCTCGGCGGAGGGACATGCTCGACGGCCTGTCGGCCCTCCTCATGGCCGTCGTGGTGGTGGGGCTGATGTCGGCGGTCGGGGAGACCTGGCCGCACGCGCCGCGGGCCGTGCTTCTGACAGCGGCGGTCGCCTTCGCCGCGAATTTCGGCCTGCAGATCGCGACCGCGCTCGTCGTGGCGAAGGCGGGCCCGGCGCATCTCGCCGTGCCGCTCGGCATATCGGCCGGCAACCGCAACGTCGCGCTTTTCCTCACGGCCCTTCCGGCGGCGACGACGGACGCGGCGCTGCTCTTCATCGGGTGCTACCAGATCCCGATGTACCTCACGCCGCTCGTCCTCGGCGGCTTCTACCGAAGGCTCGTCCGGAGGCCGTCATCTTCCTCCTTCCCGGATTGACTTGCCGACTTGGCGCGCGTCACACTCGCGTCAGGCTCACAGGCGCTTCCGGAGCGGGCCAGAGCCCGCTCGGTGTGCGCGTCGCAAGCAGGGGGTAGGCATATGAACAGTTCGATGACGGCACGGATTGCTGCGGGCGCGCTCGGCCTGGCTGTCGGCCTTGCGGCTCTTCCGGGCAGCGCGAACGCACAGGTGGAATCGACCGATCCGATCAAGCTCACGCTGCACGACTGGACCGGGCAGTTCATCACCACGAAGATCATGGGCGAGGTGTTGAAGAAGGCCGGCTACAACATCGAATACGTGCAGGCCGACTACATCGCCCAGTTCGCCGGGCTGAAGACCGGCGATCTGCACGTGGCGATGGAGATCTGGGAGACGACCGGGCGCGACGCCATGGACGAGGCGACGGCCACGGGCCAAGTGGAGAACCTCGGCGAGACCGGCATGCAGGCGATCGAGGAGTGGTGGTACCCCGCCTACATGGTGGAGAAGTGCCCTGGCCTGCCCAACTGGGAGGCGCTGCTGGACGAGGCCTGCGCGGAGGCTTTCTCCACCGCGGAGACCGCGCCGAAGGGACGTTACCTCGGCGGGCCGGTGACCTGGGGCGGCTACGATGACGAGCGCGCCGAGGCGCTTCAGCTGCCCTTCGAGGTGGTGCACGCCGGCACCGACGCGGCGCTTTTCGCCGAGCTTGAATCGGCCTATCAGCGGCAGGCGCCGATCATGCTGTGGGTCTACGCCCCGCACTGGGCGCCGGTGAAGTACGAAGGGGAATGGGTCGAGTTTCCGGCCTATACGGCGGAGTGCTACGCTGACCCCTCCTGGGGCAGCAATCCGGACGAGGCGTATGATTGCGGCAAGCCGCGCGGACCGATCTGGAAGGTGGCGTCGAGCGTGGTCAAGGACACGTGGCCCGGCGCATATGACGCCATCGCGGCGTTCAACATCACGAACGACGAGATGGGCGCGATGGTCGCCGACGTCGATCTCAACGGCCGCGAGGTCGACGAGGTGGTCGCCGAGTGGGTCGCCAACAACGAGGACCGCTGGTCGACCTGGATCAAGTGACCCGAAAAGTCCGGGCTGCCAGCGCCTGACGCACGGATGGAATGCACGGCATCGCAGGTATCCGGGCATCCATTCCGGAACAGTCGAGGCCAGCTTCCGGCGTTACGGAATGGATTGCCGGGTCAAGCCCGGCAATGACGACGGCGATGAGGGTCGCGGTGGCTTGCGCCTTCTTGGCTACCAATTGAGCCCAGGCGTGAAGCCATGACCGTCGCAGACGCCAAGCTCGTTTGCCGCAAGGTGTGGAAGGCTTTCGGCCACGGCGCCGATCGCCTCTTTCCGGCCCGCGGCGACGGAAGCGCGGAGCCCGGCGACGATGAGTTGAAGCGGGCCGGGGCGGTCGCCGCCGTGCGCGACGTCAGCCTGGACGTCCGGGAGGGCGAGAACTTCGTCATCATGGGCCTCTCCGGCTCGGGCAAGTCGACGCTGGTGCGGTGCATGTCGCGGCTGATCGAGCCCACCTCCGGCGAGATCCTGTTCAACGGCGAAAACCTCCTCGCAGCAAGCGCCAGGCGCATGATCGAGATCAGGCGCCACCAGATGGGGATGGTGTTCCAGCATTTCGCGCTGCTGCCGCACCTGACCGTGCTCGGCAACGTCGCGTTCCCCCTCGAGGTACAGGGGGCTTCACGCAGGCAGCGCGAAGCACGCGCCGCGGAGATGATCGAGCTTGTCGGACTGGCGGGGCGCGAGGGCTTCTTCCCGCGCGAGCTTTCCGGCGGACAGCAGCAGCGCGTCGGCATTGCCCGCTCGCTGGCCGTGGAGCCGGAGCTGTGGTTCCTCGACGAGCCGTTCTCGGCGCTCGACCCGCTCATCCGGCGCGAGATGCAGGACGAGTTCATGCGCCTGCAATCGGTGCTGAAGAAGACGATCGTCTTCATCACCCACGACTTCGACGAGGCGATCCGCCTCGCCGACCGCATCGCGATCATGAAGGACGGACGTGTCGAGCAGATCGGCAGGCCGGAGGAGATCGTGATGGCGCCCGCCAGCGACTACGTCGCGGAGTTCACCCGCAACGTGGTGAAGGCGAAGGTCGTCCGGGTCGGCTCGATCATGGCCGGGCTGCCCGCCGGCGCGCCGAACGGCGGATGGAGCGGCGACATCGCCGTCGGCGCCACCGTCGCGGAGAGCGCGCCGCTCTTCAGCGGCGACAGCGATGCGCTGCGGGTCGTCGACGCGAGCGGGAGCGCGGTCGGTCTCCTGCGGCGCAGCGATGTCGTCAACGTCATGATGCAGAGCTGATCCTTGACGGCGCCGGCCATCTCATCGCCCGACGTTTCCCCCGCTGGATCGGCGCGGCCGGCATTCGGGACGGTCCATCTCGTGTGGGCGGCCGCGCTGGGTGCGTTCGCGCTCGTGTGGCTGTTCGCAGAGCCGCTCGCCGAGTGGGCTTTCGAGTATCCGAAGCGGGCCGAGATCCCGCTCGCTCGCTGGATCGGCAACGCCATGGACTGGCTCGTCGAGGATGCGAGCTTCGGGCTTTTCTCCTTCACCGATCTCACGCGCTTTATTGCCGCGATCATCGACTTTCCCTACCGCTTGGCGCTCAGTGCGCTTCACACGGGCCTGCTTTCCGGCCGGGGCTCCAGCGCCGTGCAGCTTCTGCCGCCGCTCTCGTGGATCGCCGTGATCGCGATCGTGGCGCTGATGGGGCTTTATGCCGGCGGCTGGAGACTGGCAGCGCTGGTCGCCGCATGCTTCGGCTTCATCGCGCTGTTCGGCCAGTGGGACAATGCGATGGTCACGCTGGCATCGATCCTGATCGCCGTGCCGCTCGGGGTGGCGGGCGGTCTCCTGATCGGGATTGCGGGCCATCGCTGGCGCTGGTTCGAGAAGGCGATCACCCCGGTGCTCGACCTGATGCAGACGATTCCCGTCTTCGCATACCTGGTGCCGATTCTCTTCCTGTTCGGGTTCGGGCCGACGTCGGCCGTGGTGGCGACGATCATCTACGCGCTGCCGCCGATGACGCGCATCACCATGCTTTCGCTCAAGGGCGTCGCGTCGGAGGTCCTCGACCTCGGGCACATGGTCGGCTGCACGCCCCGGCAGATGACCTGGCGCATCATGGTGCCCTCGGCGATGCCGGGCCTCATGGTCGGCATGAACCAGGTGATCATGCTGTCGCTCAACATGGTGATCATCGCCTCGATGATCGGCGCCGGCGGGCTTGGCTTCGAGGTCTTGTCGGCGCTGCGGCGCCTCGACATCGGCACCGGCATCGAGGCGGGCTTCGCCATCGTGGCGCTCGCCATTGCGCTCGACCGGCTATCGCAGGCGTTCGCCGCGAAAGGCGTGGATGTCGGACATGCCGAGAACGACAGGAAGAGCGTCCTGGCGCGCCACCCCTATCTCGTCATTGCGCTGGCCGTGGTGCTGGTGACGGGGGTCTGCGGCCTCGCTCTTCAAGCGGTGCAGACCTATCCCAGAGCGCTCGAGCTCTCCACCGGAACGTTCTGGGCGGAGGTCGTGCGCTGGATCAACGTCAACTTCTTCGACCAGATCGAGGCGGTGAAGAACGCGCTCCTCCTCAACGTGCTGATCCCCTTCAAGCGTTTCCTCCTGGGGCTGCCCTGGGTCGGTGTTGTGGGGCTGCTGGCGCTCGCCGGCTGGACGCTCGGCGGCTGGCGGCTGGCGGCGCTGGCGGGGACCCTGTCGTTCCTGATCGCGGCGACGGGTCTTTGGGAAGAGGCGATGATCACCGTCTATCTGTGCAGCATCTCGGTGGTTATCGCTGGCGCGCTGGGCTTTGGGATCGGAATCGCGGCGGCGGAGAGCGACCGGCTCTGGAAAGTGGTGCGCGTCATCATCGACACGCTGCAGACGCTGCCCTCCTTCGTCTACCTGATGCCGGCCGTGATGCTCTTCAGGGTCGGCGACTTCACGGCCATGATCGCGGTTGTCGCCTACGCGGTCGCTCCGGCGATACGCTACATCGTGCACGGACTGCGCGAGGTCGATCCGCAGCTCATCGAGGCGGGGACCGCCGCGGGCTGCACGCGGCGGCAGATCCTCACCAAGGTCCGCATCAAGCTGGCGCTCCCGGAAATCATGCTCGGCATCAACCAGACGATCATGCTGGCCCTTTCGATGCTGGTGATCACGGCGCTCGTCGGCACGCGCGACCTGGGCCAGGAGGTGTATATCGCGCTGACCAAGGCGGACACCGGCCGGGGCCTGGTGGCCGGGCTTTCCGTCGCGTTCATCGCCATCATCGCCGATCGGCTGATCTCCGCCGGAGCGTTGCGGATGCGCGCGCGGCTCGGCCTGCAGCGCTAAGCCATGCCTTACGTCGACAGCGGCACGATCCGGCGGATCGCCGACCTCGGTTGCTGGAGCGGCACGCTCTCCGTGGCGCCGCTGAAGGGCGGGCTGAGCAACGAGAGCTTCGTGGTCACGGATGCCGAGAAACGGGCCGTGGTGCGCTTCGGTCCCGACTTCCCGTTCCACCACGTGTTCCGCGAGCGCGAAGCGATGGCCGCGCGCGCTGCGCACGCGGCTGGGATCGCGCCTGAGGTGATTCACGCCGGGCCGGGCTTCATGGTCTGCGCCTGGATCGACGCCCGCACCTACGGCGCGGAGGACGTCAGGGCCAATGCGGAGAGGATCGTCGACCTGGTCCGGCGCTTTCATAGAGAGATGCCGTCGCACGTCGACGGGCCCGGCTTCATGTTCTGGGTGTTCCACGTCATCCGGGACTATGCGCGCACGCTGAAGCGGGCCGGGAGCCGCAAGACGGGCGATCTGCCGCGCTTCCTGGCGCTGGCGGAGGCGCTCGAAGCCGTGCAGGCGCCGCTTCCCATCGTCTACGGACACAACGACCTGCTGCCGGCGAACTTCCTCGACGACGGCGAGCGGCTGTGGCTGATCGACTTCGAGTATGCGGGCTTCTCCACCGCCATGTTCGATCTCGCCGGCATGGCATCGAACGCGGACCTCGACGCCGAGGCCTCCGACGCGTTGCTCGAGCGCTATTTCGAGGCAAAGCCCTCAAGCGAGCTGAAGCGCTCGTTCGCGGCCATGCAATGCGCCTCGCTGTTGCGCGAAGCGATGTGGAGCATGGTGTCGGAGCACTATCTCAGTGCGCCCGGCGTGGACTATGTCGCCTACACCGAGGAGAACTTGGCGAAGCTCGACCGGGCGATCGATGCCTATCGCGCCCGTTGGGGAAAGGCCTGACCGTCATGCCGGTGCCCAGCCATGCGGAGGTCGTCGTCATCGGGGGCGGCATCATAGGATGCTCCACCGCCTACCACCTGGCGCGCGACCACAATGCGGACGTGCTCCTGCTGGAACAGGGCAAGCTCACCGGCGGATCGACGTGGCACGCGGCGGGGCTGGTCGGCCAGCTCCGCTCGTCGGCGAGCATCACGCAGCTCCTGAAATACTCCGTCGACCTTTACGCGCGGCTCGCCTCCGAGACCGGGCTCGAGACGGGCTGGAAGATGAGCGGCTGCCTGCGGCTGGCGTGCAATGCCGACCGCTGGCTCGAATACAGGCGCCTTGCGACGACCGCTAAGAGCTTCGGGATGGAGATGCATCTCCTGTCGCCCTCCGAAGTGAAGGCGATGTGGCCGCTGATGGAGGTCGGCGATCTCGTCGGGGCGAGCTACCTGCCGACCGACGGGCAGGCGGGCCCCTCCGACATCACGCAGTCGCTTGCCCGCGGCGCGCGCATGAACGGCGCCACGATCGGGGAAGGCGCGCGCGTCACGGGACTGCGGCTTGAGGGTGACCGCATCGTCGCGGTGGAGACGGACGACGGAGCGATCGCCTGCGAGAAGGTCGTCAACTGCGCCGGGATGTGGGCGCGGCAGGTCGGCGGCATGGCCGGCGTCGAGGTGCCGCTGCAGCCGGTCAAGCATCAGTACATCATCACCGAGCCGATCGAAGGCCTGTCGCGGGACGTAGCGACCGTGCGCGACCCCGACCGCTTCACCTATTTCAAGGAGGAGGTCGGCGGCCTCGTCATGGGCGGCTACGAGCGGAACCCGATCGCCTGGACGACGGGCGATGTGCCGAACGACTTCCAGTTCCAGCTCTTCGACGACGACTGGGACCATTTCGGCCAGCATCTGGAGCAGGCGGTCGCCCGCGTGCCGGCACTCGAGCGTGCCGGCGTGAAGCAGATGATCAACGGGCCGGAGAGCTTCACGCCCGACGGGAACTTCATCCTCGGCCAGCCGCCGGGCGTCGCCAACATGTTCGTCGGCGCCGGGTTCAACGCCTTCGGCATCGCCTCGGCCGGCGGCGCCGGCTGGGCGCTCGCCGCCTGGGTCGCGCATGGAGAGGCGCCGCTCGACCTGTGGGTCGTCGACATCCGCCGCTTCTCCGATCTCCACAAGGACCGGCAATGGGTGCGCGACCGCACCCTGGAGGCGTACGGCAAGCACTATACGATCGCCTTCCCGCACGAGGAGTACGAAAGCGGGCGCCCGCGCATCGTCTCGCCGCTCTACGAGCGGCTGAAGCGCCGCCGCGCCGTCTTCGGCTCCAAGCTCGGCTGGGAACGCCCGAACTGGTTCGCGCCCGACGACATGGAGCCGCGCGACGAAAATTCGATGAACCGGCAGAACTGGTTCGGGCCGGTCGGCGAGGAGCATCGCCTCGTGCGCGAGGCGGTGGGGGTCTTCGATCAGTCGTCCTTCGCCAAGTTCGAGCTGAAGGGGCGCGACGCCTGCCGCGTGTTGGAGCGCATCTGCGCCAACGATGTCGCGCGGCCGGTCGGCCGTGTGACATATACGCAGATGCTGAACTCCCGCGCCGGCATCGAATGCGACCTGACGGTCTCCCGAATGGCGGACGACCACTTCTACATCGTCACCGGCACAGGCTTCCGTGTGCACGACGGAGCGTGGATCGCAGACCGCATCGCGCCCGGACTCGACGCGAGCCTGACGGACGTGACGGAGGATTTCGGCACGCTCTCCCTGATGGGGCCGCGCGCCCGCGACGTGCTCGCCGGCGTCACGCAATCCGATGTCTCGAACGAGGCCTTCCCGTTTGCGCATGTGCGCGAGATCGGCATCGCCGGGCACTCCGTGCGTGCTATCCGCATCACCTATGTCGGCGAGCTTGGCTGGGAGCTGCATATGCCGATCGGCGTCACCGGCACCGTCTTCGATGCGCTGATGGCAGCTGGCGCCGCCCATGGCATCGCGCCGGCCGGCTACCGCGCCATTGAATCGCTCCGCCTCGAGAAGGGCTATCGCGCCTGGGGCGCCGACATCACACCCAACGACAACCCGTTCCAGGCCGGCCTCGGCTGGGCGGTGAAGCTGAAATCGGGTTTGCCCTTCCTCGGCCGCGGCGCCGCCGAGAAGGCCGCCAACTCTCCACTCGCCAAGCGGCTGATGACCTTCAGCGTCGACGACCCGGCTGTCCTCCTGGCCGGCCGCGAGACCATCCTCAGGAACGGCCTGCCGGTCGGTTATCTCACCAGCGGTGGCTGGGGCTACACC
>CAZMJQ010000062.1:0-4689 GCA_964566475.1 uncultured Propylenella sp.
GACGGCGAACCAGACCGAGCTGGTCGCATGGCTGGTCGAGCAGCACCTCACCATGTCGCGCATCGCCCAGTCGCGCGATCTGGCGGACCGGCGCACCATCCTCGACTTTGCGCAGGTCGTGCAGACGATGGAGCGCATGAAGCTCCTCGTGGTGCTGACGGTCTGCGATATCCGCGCCGTCGGCCCGGGCGTGTGGAACGGCTGGAAGGGGCAGCTCCTGCGCGCCCTCTACTACGAGACGGAGCCGATCCTGACCGGCGGCTTCAGCGCCGGAACGCGCAGCCGCCAGATCGCGGAGGCGCGATCCGTGCTGGCGGAGCGGCTGAAGGACTGGCCCGAAGCCGAGCGCGAGCGCTATCTCGACCTGCACTATCCCGCCTACTGGCTGCGCGTCGACGAGGACCGTCAGCTGCGTCACGCAAAGCTGGTGCGCGGGGCGGACGAGAAGGACCTGCGGTTCGCGTCCGAGGTGCGCCCCATGGCGTTCGAGGGCGCGACGGAGCTGACGATCCTGGCGCCCGACCATCCGCGGCTGCTCGCAGCGATCGCCGGCGCGTGCGCGGCGTGCGACGCCAACATCGTCGATGCGCAGATATTCACGACAGCCGACGGGCGGGCGCTGGACACGGTCATCGTCAGCCGCGCCTTCGACCAGGACGACGACGAGGCGCGCCGCGGCGAGCGGATCGCCAGGCTGATCGAGAAGGCGCTCGAGGGGGGCGTCAGGCTTTCGGAGTCGCTCGCCGGAAAGCGCAAGAAGAGCCGCCGGCGCGAGGCCTTCCGGATCGAGCCGCAGGTGGCGCTCAACAACGAGCTGTCCGACCGTTTTACCGTCATCGAGGTGGAGTGCCTCGACCGGCACGGCCTGCTCTACGACCTGACGCACGCCATGTCGGAGCTGAGCCTCGACATCGCGTCAGCGCATATCGCCACGTTCGGCGAGCGCGTGGTCGACACCTTCTACGTGACCGACCTTGTCGGCCACAAGGTCACGGCCAAGACGCGGCAGAGCCGCATCCGGAAGGCGCTCATGGAGGCCATCGGCCTGGCGGTTTCGGAGCGGGCGGACAGGCAGGCGGCGCCCGCGGCGTGAGGCCGGCCCTTAAGGCTCACGGAACTTTTTGGCCCTAGGCTGGCCGCCGCCGGCGATCACGCCGCTGCAGGCCGTCCGGCGTGGCGCGGGCAGGAATAGCGAGGGGTACCCGCTGTCTACGACCGGCTTCATCCTGACCACGCTGGTGTGCTGCGCCTTCGGAGCGGCGGCGGTCTTCGGCTATGTGGCGTTGTCGGCGCCTACGGAGCCTTCCGAGGCCATCATCGCCGCCACCGGGCCGCGCGCGCTGGAGAGGTTGGAGAACATGCCTGACGACGGCACGTGGACGGAGGAGGACATCGCGCACTGCCGGTCGGAAGCGGCGGCGGCGGGGGAGGCCGCCGCCGGCCGCCGGCTCCTCGCCGTCAGCAATGACCGCGTCGGCCTCGGCGGCCCGAGCGATTCGGTGATCGAGCGGTCCACCCACCTCCTGTGCACCGCAACCCGCAAGCCGACGCATCTGTGCAAGCGCTATTGGGGGAACCAGCTCATCGAGGCGATCAAGGCGTACGCGAAGGATTTCCGCGACGTTGCCTCTCGGGCCTACTGGAACCAGCATGAGATCGCCGAGCAGGCCAGGCGTGCAGGCGGGACGCGGCAGGCCGAGTGGGAGAGCGCCGCGGGCGACTTGCGGCAGACGACGCAGGAGCTCGCGCGCCTCGACGAGGAGATCGTTGCGGCGCTGCGCGGGCTGGTCGCCGACGGGATCGTCGATCCGGACGCCTTCGGCGTGTTCTTCGGCCTCGGCATCCCGCCCGACATCGCCCGGATGATCGGCGGCGCACGCCCGCTGCGTGACCGCTGCGGCTGACGCTTTCCATTTCCGTGGGGGCGGATTAGGCACGGGCCGCGGCGTGAGCTGCCTGGCGAGTCGCACGAGACCCACCGAGGCGTCGCCGCTTCGAGATCGGAAGGCGCCCTTCTCATGAGCCTTGTCCGCAGCTTCATGACCGTCGGCGGCAACACCGCCGCGAGCCGCGTCCTCGGCTTCGCGCGCGAGATGCTGATTGCAGCGGCGCTCGGAGCCGGACCCGTCGCGGACGCCTTCTACGCCGCGTTCCGCTTCCCCAACCTCTTCCGCCGCCTCTTCGCGGAAGGCGCATTCAACTCCGCCTTCATCCCGCTTTTCGCCCGCAATCTCGAAGAGGGCGGCGAGGCGCGGGCCAAGGCCTTCGCGAGCGACGTGCTGGCGATGCTGATGGTGATCCTGCTCGCGCTGACGGCGCTGGCGGAGATCGCAACCCCCTTCCTCGTCGCCACCGTCATCGCGCCGGGCTTCGTCGGCGACCCGGCCAAATTCGACCTCACGGTCCTCCTGACGCGCGTCATGTTCCCCTACCTCGCCTGCATGTCGATCGTGGCGATGCTGTCGGGAATCCTCAACGCGCTGCACCGCTATTTCGCAGCCGCGTTCGCGCCGGTGCTCCTCAACATCGTTCTTGTCGCCATCCTCGCCGGCGGCCTCTATGCCGGGATGCCGACGGAGCGGATCGGCATCGTCATGTCGGCCGGCGTGTTCATTGCCGGCCTGGCGCAGCTTGCGCTGCTTGCCGTCGCGGTGCGGCGCGCGGGATTCTCCCTGGCGATCCGGCGGCCCCGGATGACGCCGGGCGTGAGGCGGCTTCTTGTGCTCGCCGCGCCCGCCGCGCTTGCCGGCGGCATCACTCAGATCAACCTCTTCATCGGCCAGATCATCGCCAGCCAGAAGGACGGCGCCATTGCCGTGCTGCAATATGCCGACCGCGTCTACCAGCTGCCGCTCGGTATCGTCGGCATCGCCATCGGCGTCGTGCTGCTCCCGGAGCTGTCGCGCGCGCTGAAGGCCGGGCACTTGCGCGAGGCGGCGCACAACCAGAACCGCTCGCTGGAGTTCGCGCTGTTCCTGACGCTGCCGGCGGCGGCCGCCCTCTTCGTCATTCCCGAGGAGGTGGTGCGCGTGCTTTACGAGCGCGGCGCCTTCGGGCCGGAGACGAGCGCGATCACGGCCCGCGCGCTCGCGGTCTTCGCGCTCGGGCTGCCGGCCTTCGTGCTGACCAAGGTGTTCTCGCCCGGGTTCTTCGCGCGCGAGGACACGAAGACGCCGATGTACGCGGCGGCGGCCGCGATGCTGACCAACATCGCGCTGAGCATCCTGCTCTTCCCCTCCCTCGAGGAGGTGGCGATCGCGCTCGCGACAACGCTGGCGGGCTGGCTGAACGTTGGCATCCTTTTCACGCTCCTCATGCGGCGCGGCCATTGGCCGGTCGACGCGCCGACCGTGCGCCGCATCGCGCTGACGCTCGCCGTATCGCTGGTGATGGCTGCGGTGCTCGCCGCCGCCGCTGCGGGGCTCGGCTTCGCCTTCGACCCCTCCGAGAGCGTGCTGACACAAGTCCTGGCGCTGCTCGCGCTGGTCGTCGCGGGGGCGGCGCTCTACTTTGTCCTGGCGCACGTCTCAGGCGCCGCGGACCTCGCAGCGTTGGCGCGGAACCTGAGGCGGAGACCGACCGGAGCGTAGGCATGGCGGTGATGACGGGTGGCGAGGGCTTGGTCGCGGGGCTTCTCGACCACGGCATCGATACTGTGTTCGGGCTCCCCGGCGTGCAGATCTACGGGCTGTTCGATGCGCTCGCCCGCTCCGCGGACAGGATCGGGGTTGTCGGCGCGCGGCACGAGCAGGCCTCGGGCTACATGGCCTTCGGCTATGCCCGCTCCACCGGGCGGCCCGCGGCGTTCTCGGTGGTGCCGGGGCCGGGCATGCTGAACGCATCCGCGGCGATGCTGACGGCCTATAGCGGCAACGAGCCGATGCTCCTGCTGACGGGCCTGCCGCCGATCCCCTTCCTCGACCGCGGGCGCGGGCACCTGCACGAGATGCCCGACCAGCTCGGCGTCATGCGCGGGATCGTCAAATGGGCCGAGCGTATGGAAAGCCCGGCGATGAGCCGAGCCATGGTGGCGCGGGCTTTCCAGGCGATGCGCTCCGGCCGGCCCGGTCCGGCGGCGCTTGAGATGCCGTGGGACGCCTTTGGAGCGCGTGCGGAGATGGCGCCGGGCGGCCCGCTGCCGCTTCATCCGCCGCCGCCGGTGGACGCGGACCAGATCGACCGCGCGGCCCGACTGATCGCGGCGTCGAAGCGGCCGATGATCTTCGTCGGAAGCGGCGCCATCCACGCGCGCGAGGCCGTAACGGAGCTGGCCGAGGCGCTCGATGCGCCCGTGGTCGCGTTCCGCAGCGGCCGCGGCATCGTCGGCCACGACCATGCGCTCGGGCTGATACCGCCGGCGGCCTACGCGCTGTGGCCGGAGACCGACTTGATGATCGGCATCGGCACGCGGCTTGAGCTGCCCTGCTGGCGCTGGCCCTACCGGCCGGCGGGGCAGAAGGTCGTCCGCATCGATATCGACCCCGCCGAGATGCGCCGCTTCACGCCGGACGTGGGCGTGGTGGCCGACGCCGACGCGGCGACGATCGCGCTCTCCGAAGCGGTCGGAAAGCACGGCTTCAGGCGCACGGAAGGGCGGCGCGCAGCGATCCGCGCGGCAAAGGAAGAGGCGCAAGAGGCCATCCAGACGATCCAGCCGCAGATGGCCTATCTCGACATCCTGCGCGACGT
>CAZMJQ010000063.1:0-32549 GCA_964566475.1 uncultured Propylenella sp.
ACGCCAGGATGACGGAAGCGGCGGACACAAGAGCGGCAACAAGAAAAGTCGCCCGCCAATCCACCACCGAAAGGACCGCCGCGCCCAGCACCGGACTAACCGCAGGGGCGACCGCCATGCTGGCGGTCAGAATTGAGATGCTGCGGGATATTTGGGGAAGCGGGTAGACGTCGCGGATCGTGGCTCGCGCGGTGATGATCCCGGCGACCGAGCCTAAACCCTGGACCGCGCGCGCCGCAGTCAATCCGGCGAGACTGTCGGCGTTCGCGCATGCGATGCTGGCCGCGACGAAGACGATGCCGGAAACCGCAAGCATGCGCCGCCGTCCCAGCTGGTCGGACAACGGGCCATATACGGCGAGAGCCAAGCATGTCCCCACCAGGTAGGCGGTGAGCGTTGCCTGGGCGCCCGCTTCGCTGCTGCCGAACTCGGCCGCGATAGCCGGCAACGCGGGAAGGTAAATGAACGAACCGACCTGACCGGCGACAGCCACCAGGCACAATACCGCGAGAAAGACGAATCCAGGCCGCCCTGACGTATCAGACACCTTGACTCTGCAGCTCAGCTCGCCGCCGAGCGAACCACTCGGCCAACGCCTGCCGCCTCCCGCACCGGGAGACGGTTCTTGTAGAGCCGGCCGTCCTGCAGGATGAGGGAGAGGTTCTCGCCCTGCCCGTCGAGCAAGGCGATGTCCTCCAGCGGATTGCCGTCGACCACGACAAGGTCGGCCAACGCGCCCGGCGCGACGGTGCCGAGCTCTCCGCTCCTGTTCAGTATCTCGGCATTGACGGAAGTCGCCGAGCGTAGCACGTTGATCGGCTTCTGAACCCTGGCGCGGATGACGAACTCGCGACTCTGGGCAAACTCCATCTCGCCCATCAGGTCCGTGCCGAACCCCATCCGCGCGCCGGCGCGCTCGCAGATTTCCAGCATCCGGATGCCGGCCTCGTTGACGTAGCGGAGCTTGCTCATCACGAAGGGCGACAGGCCGAGCTCGTCGCCATGCTCTTCGGTGACCTCGTAGCAGACGAGCGTCGGCACCACGAACGCGCCGTTATCGCGAACGATGCCCGCCGTCTCCTCGTCGATCAGGTTGCAATGCTCGACGGTTCGCACCCCATTCGTCACCGCACGGCGCACGGCGGTGCTCCCGTAGGTGTGCGCCGCCACGTACGATCCGCGCATGGCGCATTCATCCGCCGCCATGCGGATCTCCTCCTCGGAGAACTGGTAGTCGTCGATGGAGTCGCTTGGCGATCCCACCCCTCCCGAAGCCATCAGCTTGATGTGATCGGCGCCCTTGCGAAGCTCGTCGCGGACGGCCTGCCGGACTTCTTCCGGTCCATCCACGATGCGGGCGAACCAGTCGACCCCGTTGGCGTTGCGATCGATGTCGAGGCGGCTGTCGGTGCGGCGGCGGTGATCGGCATGGCCCCCGGTCTGGGTCAGCCCGGGTCCGCAGATGAAAGCCCGCGGCCCCGGGATCAGCCCTTCCGCAAGCGCCTGCTTGATGCCGAAATCAGCGCCTGCGACGTCGCGCACCGTCGTGAAACCCCGGTCGAGCATAGCCTTGATGCGCGGCAGTGCCTTCGCCGTCATCAGCGTCAGCGAATAGTCGAGGTTGTTCGCTGCCCTTAGGTGCACCGCCATAAGATGCACGTGCGCGTCGATCAGCCCTGGCAATACCGTGCGGCCGCCCATGTCGATCTCGGTCGCATCGAGGCTCGGAGCACGGCCCGCGACGACCTCGCGGATGCGATTGCCCTCGATGACGATGTCGACCCCCTCCTTCAGCTCCTCTGAGAAGCCGTCGAAAAGGAGGGCGTTTCGGAGGACGATCGTTGTCATGGCTTGTCCTTCAGCGTGTGAGCTCGTTGCGGCGTCTTGCGACGCGATCATGGTCCGTGCCCCTGCTCGCGTAAAGTGTCTTGATCAAATGATCGATGAATGTATCCTTCCCCTTCGCGTAGAGAGGGGGTGCTGGCCCGCCGAGCTTCCGGGGTATGCAGCGCGGCACCCGCCTGCCATCCGCTGAGAGGGAGAGGCGTCGCATGCTCAGGAAGACCTTACTCGCCGCCAGTGTTCTGCTCGCGCTCGCGGCTGCCCCTACGCAGGCCGCGGAGCTACGCTACGCCGGCACCACGCCGGCACTGACAATGGATCCGCACGCGACGAACGACTTCGTCACGACGGCCATCTTCCGCCAGGTCTACGACAGCATCGTCGGGTTCACGCTCGACATGGACCTTGCGCCCGCACTGGCGACGGAGTGGGAGTATCTCGACGACGGCACCTGGCGTTTCAAGCTGCGCGAGGGCGTGACCTTCCACGACGGAACGCCGATGACGGCGGAGGATGTCGCCTTCTCGATCATTCGCCAGAAGGACAGCAGCTTCTATACGGCCCTCTTCGGCGGCATCACGGAAGCCAAGGTCGTCGACGACCTCACGGTTGACGTGCTCTCGGCGGCGCCCGATCCGATCCTTCCGCGAAAGATGACCCGGCTCTTCGTGATGTCGAAGGCCTGGTCCGAAGCGAACGATTCCCTCGAAATACCCGACCTCGGTGCGGAGGGCGCCGAAGCCCACTCGGTGCGCAACGCCAACGGCACCGGCCCGATGAAGCTCGTTTCGCATGACCCGAACGTCCGCACCGAGTTCGCACGCAACGAGAGCTACTGGGGCGAGTGGCCGGGGAATGTCGAACAAGCCAGCTACATGCCGATCGGATCGGCTCCGACGCGGGTCGCCGCGATTCTGTCCGGCGAGGTCGACTTGATCGTCGACCTTCCGCTGCAGGATATCGAGCGCGTCTCCTCCACGGCCGGTTTCAAGGTGGAGCAAAGCCCGCAATTCCTCTGGATGCAGCTGGAGATGGACGGCAGCCGCGACGCAGCGCTCGATACCTGGAACAAGGACGAGACGCCGATCGAGGGCAATCCGTTCAAGGACGTCCGGGTGCGGCAGGCGATCGCCCACGCCGTCGACGCGGAGCTCATCGTCGACCGCGTCATGCGCGGCAACGGCAGGGTCGTCGGCATCGCCTCGGTGCCCGGGCTCGGCGGCTATCAGGAGGATCTCGACCAGCGCTGGCCGACCGACCTGGAGCGCGCCAAGTCGCTGCTGGCGGAGGCGGGCTACCCCGACGGCTTCATCACGCAGCTGAATTGTCCGCTCGAGCGCTACGTCAATACGGAAGACATCTGCCGTGCAGCCGCCTCCATGCTGGCTCAGATCGGCATCGAGGTGCGCGTGAACGGCATGGTCTGGCCGGAATTCGCCCGCATGCTCGTGAACGGACCCTCGTCGAGCTTCCACCTGATCGGGACAGGTCCGAATTCCTACGACACGCAGGACGCCTTCACTTCGACGATGATGACGCGCAATGCAGAGGCCAAAGAGGGGTTCTTCAACTGGGGCCTCTATTCAAACCCGGTCGTCGACGAGGTGTCGCGCGAACTGCCGGTGACCTTCGACGAAGGAGAGCGCACGGAGCTCTACCGCAAGGGACTGGAGACAGCCCGCGATACCGTCAGCGCCGTCTACCTTCACCAGCCCATGATCACCTGGGGCATGGAGGAAGGGATCACAGCGCCGATCCGCTCCGACGCGACGCTCACCCTGCAGAACGTTACTATGCCGGAATAGCAGCCGAGGCCGCCGGGCAGTCGAGACAAGCGGAACCGAATGATCGCATTCCTGGCTCGACGCCTGGTGCACGGAGCGCTGGTGCTGTTCGTCGTCAGCGTCCTCGCATTCGCGCTGTCGGCGTTCGTCGGCGATCCGGTCGCAAGCATTCTTGGTCTCAATGCCACCCCCGACGACCGGGCCATGCTGCGGGAGCGGCTCCATCTCGACGATTCCTGGCCCACACGCTACCTCACGTTCATCGGCAATGCGGTGCAGGGCCAGTTTGGCATGTCCTACTCTGCCCAGCGTCCGGTGGCCGACCTCGTGCTAGAGCGCATACCGGCGACAATGGAGCTGGCCGGCGTCGCACTTGCCCTCTCGCTGATCATCGGGCTGCCGGTCGGGATCTACGCAGCGGTCTTCCGGCGCCATTGGACGAGCGGCGCGATGATGATGACGTCCGTCATCGGCGTGTCGCTTCCCAGCTTCGTCGTGGGCATCCTGCTGATCTTCGTGTTTTCGGTCCGGTTGGGCTGGCTGCCTTCATTCGGCCGCGGCGAGGTCGTCCGGATCGGCTGGTGGACGACCGGCCTCCTCACCTCTTCCGGGCTCACGTCGCTGATCATGCCGGCGATCGCACTTGCCGTCAGCCAGGTGGCGCTGGTCGCTCGCCTGGTGCGGGCGGAGATGCTTGAGGTGCTGCGCACCGACTACATCCGCTTTGCGCGAGCGCGTGGGCTGAAGCCGCGCGCCATCAACCTCTCGCACGCTTTGCGCAACACGCTGATTCCAGTCGTCACGGTAAGCGGAATCCAGCTTGGCTTCCTCGTCGCCTTCGCCGTCGTGGTAGAGGCGGTGTTCCAATGGCCCGGGCTCGGGCTTCTGTTCCTGCAGGCACTCGGCAGCACGGATGTACCCGTGATCTCGGCCTTCCTGCTCCTCGCAGCCTGCTTTTTCCTGGTGATCAACACCGTCGTCGATCTCCTCTACCTGATCGCCGACCCGCGGCTGCGCGTGCGCGGCGGCGCGGCGCTCGAGGCGGGAATTTGAGCGGAAGGCCGTCATGAGCCATGCGACGCTGAACCGCGATCTTGCCCCTTCGCCTCTCGCCCGCTTGTGGCGGTCGGACATGGCGATCAGTTTCCGCCGCAGCCCGGGTGCGCTGGCCGGCGGCACGATCTTGTTGCTCCTGACGGCCGGCGCATTGTTCGCGCCCTGGCTTGCGACCACCGATCCCTACGATCTCGCCAGCCTGAGCCTGCTCGATTCCCGCTTGCCGCCGATCTGGCTTGAGGGCGGCACGTGGCCGTTCCTCATCGGCACGGACACGCAGGGAGCCGATCTTCTGTCGCTCATTCTCTATGGTATGCGCACCTCGCTTATGGTCGGACTTGCCGCCGTTGCGATGTCGTGCACGCTCGGAACGCTTCTTGGGCTGGTCGCGGGCTATTTCGGCGGCCCGGTCGGCGCCGTCATTATGCGCGCGGCGGATATCCAGTTCACGTTCCCCGCGATCCTCCTGGCGTTGCTGATCGGCGGCATCGCCAAGGCTGTGCTGCCGATCTCCACGCAGGTGACACTTGCCCTCCCTGTCGTCGTGTTGGCGCTTGGACTTTCGCACTGGCCCCACTTCGCACGACTGGTGCGCGGCGGGGTACTGGTCGAGAAGAAGAAGGACTACGTCGCCGCCGCGCGACTCGCCGGCCGGGGCTCCACGACGATCATGGCTCGGCAGCTCCTGCCTAACGTGCTGAACGTGATCTTCGTCCTTGCCACGCTCGACGTGGCATTCGCCGTCATGGGCGAGGCAACGCTGAGCTTCCTCGGCTTCGGCCTGCCTCCGACCGAGCCCTCCCTTGGGACACTGATCCGCACGGGATACGGTTACCTCTTCGCGGGGGAATGGTGGCTCGTGATCTTCCCCGGACTAACGCTGATGCTCCTCATCGTCGCGATTAATCTGGTGGGCGATTGGCTGCGCGACGCCCTGAATCCCCGTCTCCATTGACGCGAGGCACGGCACCGGTGAAGGATTCCTGCCGGGTAGGCATCGACGTCGGGGGAACATTCACCGATCTCGTGCTTGTCGATTCGACGGGCGGGCGGCTCGTGACGTGGAAGGAGCCGAGCACCCCGGCCGATCCCGTGCGTTCCGTCATCGACGGCCTTGCCCATCTGCTCGAGCGCGCGGGCTTCACGGCCGCGGATGTGGACGTCGTGGTCCACGGTACGACTCTTGCGCTGAATGCAATCCTGCAGGAGCGCGGCGGCCGGATCGGCCTTGTCGTGTCGCGCGGCTTCGGCGACATGATGGTCATCGGCCGAGGCGGGCTTCCAAACTCCTTCAGCTACAAGGATCCGAAGCGGCAGCCGCTTGTCCCGCGCCGGTACGTCTACGAAATCCCTGCCCGGCTGCGCGTCGATGGCTCGGTCATGGAGGCGCCGAGCGACGCCGACATCGATCGGATCGCAGCAGCGGCGCAGGCCGATGGGCTCGAAGCCTTGGCCGTCCTCGTCATCAACTCCTATGCGCACCCGGAGATGGAGGTGCGGCTGGCGCGCGCGCTCGCCGTCCGGCTTCCCGACGTACTCGTCACGGCTTCGGCGGAGCTTTGGCCTGAAGTACGCGAGTTCGAGCGGGCCCTCGTTGCCGTGTTGAATGGCTACATCCATCCGATGATGGATGCCTATTACGGCGCATTGGATGAGCACCTCACGGCGATGGGACTCGGGGGCCGCCTGGAGATCGCAACCTCGAACGGCGGCACGGTGGGCGTGGCGACGGCGCGACGGCGGCCGATCGATACGCTGCTTTCCGGCCCGGCCGCCGGCGTCTCCGCCGGCACGCGGCTTGCTGCGGAGGCCGGCGTCACGCACGTGATCAGCGTCGATATGGGCGGCACGTCCAGCGACATGTCGATCACGCGCAACGGCGAACCGGAGTTCACGACCGAGACGCGGATCGGCACCTATCCGGTGATTATTCCGGCGATCAGCGTCTGGACGATCGGCGCCGGCGGCGGCTCGATGCTGTGGGCCGATCCGCAGGGCCTGTTGAAGGTCGGGCCGAGGAGCGCCGGCGCCGATCCCGGTCCCGCCTGTTATGGCCGCGGCGGTACCGAGCCCACGATCACCGACTGCTATCTCGTGCTGGGCTACATCGACCCCGCCCGCTTCCTCGGCGGGCGCATGATGCTCCATCGCGAGGCGGCCGCGGCGGCTCTGACGCGGCTGGGCGAGGAGATCGGAATCGCAGGCGCCGAGGAGGTGGCCGAGGCAGCGATCCGCATTGCCACCGCCAAGATGTCGACCGAGATCACCAAGGGCATGGCGCAGCGCGGATACGATCTTGCCGACTTCACGCTGCTTCCCTATGGCGGAGCAGGCCCGACGCAAGCGGCGCTGCTTGCCGAGGAGACGCGGCTCGACAAGATCCTGATCCCCCCTTCCCCCGGCACCTTCTGCGCCTTCGGCGCCGTGACCGGTCGGCTGAAGCGAGACTTTGCCCGATCGCGACGGGCGACGCTGACCGTCGATGCGGACGCCGGCACCGTCTTCGCCGAAGCGCTGTCAAGCCTCGAAGCGGAGGCGCGGGCCTGGACCGATGTGGAGGGCAAGGATGCCGGCGAGGCGACGCACACCGTCCTCGCCGACATGCAATACCCGAAGACGGCGGTGGAGCTCACGATCGCCATCCCCCCGGCGACGGCAAAGCGCGCCGATCCGACTGAGCTCGCCGAGCTCTTCCACATTGAGCATGAGCGGCTCTACGAATTTCGCGACCAGGCGAGCCCTGTCTACTTCACCACGGTGCGGCTCACCGTCAGCATGGCCGCGCCGGCACTTCGCCTCCCTGAGTGCACTGGAAACGGACCGGCGGCGCCGGTCGGGCTCCGCGCGATGATCTGGCGAGGAGAGCGGATCGAGGCCGCGGTCTTCGCCGCCGATTCGCTTGCCGCCGGCGCGAAGCTTCGTGGACCGGCGATCGTGGAAATGACGGACAGCACCGTCCTGGTGCCGCCCGGCTGGGCTCTTGCCTGCGATTCGATCGGATCGATGCACCTGACGCGAAAGGCCTGAGGATGGATCCGATCACGCTTGAAATTCTCAACACGCAGGTGGCCGCCGCGGCGGAGGAGATGGCGCTGACCCTACGGCGCACCGCCCGCTCTCTCTACGTGAAGGAGGCAGTGGATTTCGGCGTCGGACTTGTCACGCCGGACGGGCGATTCTTCGGCAATCCGCGGGACTACGGCTCGGCACTGATCGATCACGATATCACGCCCACGCTCGAGGCCTTGGGCGAGCCGCTCGAGGCCGGCGATGTCCTGTTCACCAACCACCCGTATGAGACGGCGGGGCTCGTAAGCCACACGCCGGACCTCACGCTGATCCGACCGTATTTCAGCGGCTCCACGCTCGTCGGCTACGGCTACACGTTCGTCCATTCGACCGACGTCGGCGGGAAAGTGCCGAGCAGCGTCTCGCCGACCAACTCCGAGCTGTTCCAAGAAGGTCTTCTCATCCCGCCTGTAAAGCTCCTGCGCTGCGGCGTGTGGAACCGCGACGTGCTGAACCTCTACCGCGCCAATGTGCGAACGCCGGACATCAACTGCCATGACATCAATGCGATGCTGGCGGCTCTGGAGACAGGCCACAAGCGCGTAGACGCTCTCGTCGCGCAGCATGGACTGGAGACCTTCCTGCGAGCCGAGCGCGAGCTCCTCGACTATGCGGCCGACAAGGCCCGCAACGTGTTGCGCCGGCTTCCGGACGGCACCTACGACTTCTGGGACTTTCTCGACGACGATGCCGTCACGCCGGTGCCCATGCGCTTCCACGTGACGATGACGGTCGATGATGGCCGCATTCACCTCGATTTCACCGAGACCGATCCGCAGGTCGCAAGCGCCTACAACGTGCCTACCCTTGGCCGCCGCCATGCCTGGCTCACCGTGCGAATTCTCCATTTCGTCACCACGCACGATCCTTCCGTCCCGATGAACGGCGGAATCTTCCGCGACGTCACGGTCAAGCTGCGGAAGGGCACCATCCTCGATCCGACCTTCCCAGCCGCCACGGGCGTGCGCGCCGCATCGGCCTATCGGCTGAACGACGCGGTGACCGGCGCATTCGCACAGGCCGTGCCGGAAGACGTGCCCTGCCCCAGCGGCGGCGCGATGGTCCCGGTGGTGCTGGCCGAATACGACCAGCGCACGGGCGCGCGCAATGTCGTGGTCCTCAACAGCATCATCGTCGGATCGGGCGCACGCTGCGGCAGCGACGGCTATGACGGCGTCGACGGCTCGCTCTCCACGATCCGCAACACCCCCGTGGAGAAAAGCGAGCTGGAAGCGGGAGTCGAGATCCTCGAGTATGGCCTGAACCGCGACAGCGCCGGCCCGGGACAATGGCGAGGCGGGCTAGGCCTGCGTTTCACCTTCCGGGTTTCTCAATCGGGAAGCGCCGTACTGGGGCGCGGCCTCGAGCGATTCTACTTCCGTCCGTGGGGCATGGCCGGCGGCATGCCGGGAGCGAACATGCGGGTCGTGCGAAACATAGGAACGGCCCGCGAGCAGAGCCTCGGCAAGATCGATATCGTATGGCTGGAGAAGGGCGACACCGTCACCTTCCTGACCCCAGGAGGGGGCGGCTATGGCGATCCGTTCCTGCGCCCGCCCGAGGCCGTGCTTGACGATGTGCTGGCGGGATTTGTCTCGCGGGAAGCCGCCGCGCGCCACTACGGCGTCAGCATCGTCGAAAGCGACATCGAACGGGAGGAGACGTCACGGCTCCGCTTGGAGCGCCCGCCGCGATCCGGGCAGGCGTTTGATTTCGGCACCGAGCGCATGGGGTGGGACGCGGTCTTCACGCGCGACCGCATGCGCACCCTGAACGACGCTCTCATGACGCGGCAGCACCCGTTGCGCCAAACCCTGCGCCAGGATCTGTTTCAGCAAGTTGTGCCGGACCTCTTCGATGCCGATGCGCGCGCAAGACGCCGCGTCATTCCCGACCCAGCGAGCGTCGCGCAGCGCTTGGACGCGGCGATCGCCGATCTCGCAAACGGCAACAGGTCACGAGAGCAATAGGCGTCGCGGGACCGCGCCGAGACCGGACGAACGTCAAGCACTCGGGTCCTCCGGTCTCGTCTCGCATCCACGATGACCGCTCAGCTCCGGCACGGGCATCATGACGTTCGGTCTAGTCTTCGCCTCGCGCCAGATTCGGACATTCGACCAGTTCGCGATGCTAGCAACCGGATCCTGATTCGCGGCGCCTACTTGCAGCTGGTCTGCACGCGTTCAGAAACTCGCGATCGCTCGACAGCGGTCGATTTCTGACGTCCGACGATTCGGCGACCGAATTGGCAATGGGAGCCATTGACACGCCGCGCAACTCGACCAGCCGTCGGGGATGGCTAGCACGCTGCACAGTAGACCGGATTTCCGTGCCCCGGCATGACGGGGGTGAGAACGCCGCCGGAGGCCGTGCGGACCTTCTCCGCCGACCGCTTCGCGAGCTCCACGATCTCTGCAGCGTCGACCAACGTAAGGCGACCGTGGCGCTTGACGAAGCGGCCGTCGACCATGACGGAATCGACGTTCTCAGGCCTTGCCGACATCACGACCGTCGCCTCGATCTGGGCGAGCGGCGCGATGTTCACGTCGTCGGTCCGGATGAGGATGAGGTCGGCGCGCTTGCCCGGCGTGAGCGAGCCGGTGACATCGCCAAGCCCGAGGGCGCGCGCCCCGTTGATCGTCGCCATCTCGATCGTCTCGACGAAGCCGAGCGGCGGCAGGCTCTCCGTATCCGTCTCCTTCCAGGGAATGCACATGTTCCAGGTGAAGCGCATGTTCTCCAGCATGTTCGGCGGCGCGATGGAGGTGGCGTCGGAGGAGAGCGTCACCTGGATGCCGGCGGCGCGCGCCTTCATCAGCGCCACGCGCGGATCGCCGTTCTCGCCCAGGCGAAACTCCGAGTGCGTAGAGAAGCTGAGCGGAGTCTTCGTCCGCGCCATCGCCTCGCGATCGCTGTCGGTGGCGCAGACATAGTGGCAGAACAGGAACTTGCCGTTTAGGTAGCCGCGCTTCTCGTAGTCCGCGGCATCGTCGGAGTTGGGCATGGCCTGGCTCGCGTGGATGCACACGGGCGTGTCGCGGCGCAGCATGTGCGCCATCTCTTCGTGAAAGACACGCGGCTCGCTCTGCACCATGCCGCGCAGATTCACGCCGAGATGGACGAGGCCGCCCATCGTGCCGGAATCGGCGAACCACTTCGCCTGCACCCGGTCCATGTCGTCGAACGTGTTGACCTGATCGGCGGGCAGCCGGTCGATGTGTCCCATGGAATAGCGAGCGCGAAGATACGATTCCCGGTGCGCCCGCAGCTCCGAATCGACATGCGCCGGGGAGCGGTTGTTGTGCGACCAGTTGTGGACGGTGGTGACGCCGCCCATGGCGAGTTCGGCCAGGCCGAGCGACACGGAGGCGTAGAAATCCTCCGCGTCGTAGTGCTCGGCCGTCGCCCATTTTGCCGGGAAGTACTCGAAGCCATTGTCGGAGAGGAAGTTGCGGCCGATCGTGCTCCACATGTGGTAGTGGGAGTCGATCAGGCCCGGCATGACGATCATGTTCGACGCATCGATCATTTCGGCGCCGGGGGCGTCGATCTTCGCGGCAACCTCCACGATCGCGCCGTTGCGCACCAGAACATCGCCTTTCGGCAACGTACCGGTCCGCGGATCGACGCTGATGATGGCGCCCCCTTTGATGAGAGTGCCGCCCTGCCCCGCGGCGGTATTGTCGTTCATGCCTTCCCCTCGATCCGCCGGCTGTCCGGGCAACGTCTATTGAGGCAGGTAGTCGTTGCTGACCGCTTGGGTGACGTCCACGTCCGACTCGATCAGCCCATGCTCGCGCATGAAGTGCTCCTGCGCGGCCCACACATCGACGTCCTGCCAGCCCAGCCCGTGCGCCTCGGTGTCGGCGCTCCGGGAGATGCGCGCGATCTCTGCGAGATTCGCGACCGCCTCCGGTTCGTTCAGCTCCGGGACATGCTCGCGCAGGCCCTTGATGGCATCGGCCTGGTTGGCGATCGCCCATTCCAGTCCCCTGGTCCAGGCGCGCAGGAAGCTGCTGGCCAGCTCCGGATCGTCGTCGAGCGTGCTTTGCGCCGCGACCACTCCGAGCGTGTAGTAGCGGGGGACGCCGTTCTCGTAGAACGCAAAGTAGGTGTACGACGACGTGTCGTCGGCGGGCTTGTCGATCTGCACGTTGTACATGGCCGGCTCGGACCAGGTGATCGCGTCGCCGAGCCCATGGATACGCTCGGTCAGGAGCAGCGGCATCGGCGTGAAGCCCACGGTCACGATATCGACCTTGGAGAGGTCGACGCCGGCCTGCTCCAGGCTGTACTCCAGCATCACCTTGTTATACGGAATGCCCGTAACGCCGATCGTTTTGCCCTCAAGCTGCTTGAGCTCGGTGACGCCGGACGCCGCCGGCATCATGATGCCCGCGGTACCGAGCTGATGATTGGTCGCGATCGAGACGACGTCGAGCCCCCTGCTCCGCGCGACGATCACCTCGGTGGAGTGCGCGGTCGCGAAGTCGACGTCGCCGCTCGTCAGGAGCTTCAGACCGTCCGCGGGCGTTGTCGGCGATACGAACGAGAGCTCGAGACCCTCTTCCGCGAAGAAGCCGTTGTCGACGGCACCGAACACGCCGGCATCCCAGATGCCGGGCACCGTGAGAAGCGAGAAGTTCACCTTCCTGAGGTCCTGCGCGGAGGCGGCGCCGATGACGGCTGCGCTCGCCGTCAGCAGCATCGCCGCGGCCGTTCCTGCAAGTATTTTCCGAGATGCACCGATCATCGACTACCCCTCCCGAAGAGCGCCCGCGAGCGGATACGATCCAACGTCAACCCGGTCGCGCCTCAGCCCCGCCAGGGCCGGTCGATTCCACACGCGCGGTCGCTCGAGAAAATGCGCGCAGGAGGCGAAATCTGCCGTAAACCCAAGGCATTGAGAGCCGCTCTATAAGGGAAACGATACCGAAGAAGCCCATACCGCACAAGCCGAGCACGACCAGCGAGGCGAAGACGCGGGTGGTGTTGAGCTGCTGCGTGTCCTGCGCCATGAGGTAACCGAGCCCGGCGCTCGCGCCGACCCACTCGCTGATGGTCGCGCCCACTACCGCAAGTGTCGTCGCGACCTTGAGACCGGCGAAGATGTTGGGCAGGGCGGCCGGGAAGCGCAGCTTGAAGAAGAGCTGCACCGGGCCGGCGTTGAGCGAGCGGAAGAAGCTCACGACCTCGCGATCGACGGACTGCAGCCCCGTCACCATGCTGACGGTCAGAGGGAAGAAAGCCACGAGCGCCGTTATGAGGATGCGGGGAATGTAGTTGTAACCGAACCAGATGACGAGCACCGGAGCGATCGCGATGATCGGCACGGTCTGCGACGCCACGATGAGCGGGAGCACGCCGCGCCGGAACGCCGGCGAGTACACGATGAGGACGCTCAAGCAGAAACCGACGATCACGGCCAGCGCATAGCCGCAGACGATCTCGAACAACGTCACCTTGAGCTGTGCGAAGATGATCGCCCAATCGCTGACCAATTCCTGGACGATCGCGCTCGGCGGCGGCAGCACGAATTCCTGCACGTCGAAGACCCACACGAGAACTTCCCATGCCAGCAGGATGGCTGCCATCAAGAGCAGTGGCGCCGCGATGTCGCGGCTGCGCGAGGCGGGGCGCAAGCGGGTTTTGTCCCGGCGAGCGGCCATCTTAGCGATGACCCGCGACAGCCATCGAAGCCGCCGCCTCGGCTGTCGCCGGCGCGGTTGCCGGATGGTGGTCTGCCAGATGCGACAGCACGGTCCGCTTGTGATCGGCGAACTCGGGCGTCAGCGTTACGTCGCGCCGGCGGTCGAAGGGCAGATCGATGTCCACGACGCCGGCGATCCGCATCGGGCGGGGCGTCGCCACGTAGACGCGATTGGACAGGAACACCGCATCGTCGGGATCGTGCGTAATGAGGATCATGGTGCGCCGGAACTCGCGCTGAATCCCAAGGAGCCATTCGCTGAGCGCTGCGCGCGTCAGGGCATCGAGCGCCCCGAATGGCTCGTCGAGCAGGATCACCGAGCGTTCGCAGAGTATCGTCCTGAGCAGCGCGGCGCGCTGGCGCATGCCGCCGGACAATGCCGCCGGATAGGCATCCTCGAAGCCATCCAGACCGAAGCGGCCCATCAGGGACCGCGCGGTGGCGCGTGCCCTTCTCGTGGACTCGCCCGCAAGCTCCGGCCCGAGGACGACGTTGTCGAGTATCGTCCGCCACGGCAGGAGCAGGTCTCGCTGCATCATGTACGCGACGCTGCCGGGTCTGCCCGTCACCTCGCGCCCATCGAGCCTCACCGATCCGGCATCGGGCACGAGAATTCCGGCAATGACGTTCAACAAGGTGGACTTGCCGCAGCCGCTCGGTCCGATGATGGAGATGAATTCGTTCGGCAGGAGGCTGAGGCTCAGTTCCTGGATCGCCATCACCGGAGGTCCGATCTCCGGCTCATAGGAAAAATGCAGGCGTGAAACCTCGAGTCGGACCTCGCTCATCCGAAGGGCCGCCTGCGCTGGTTGACCCCCAATGCCACTCCCCTACCCCAGACTAGCCACGGCTGCAGCAAAGCGCATCTGGGATGATTTGTCATTTGGATAAGAAGCCCAATCGAAAGGGACGTCCGAAAACGAGTACTTTCTCGCGGCCTTTCTGCTGCCTAGCCAGAAGTCGTTCACGCTGCCGCCCGGCCTCGCCGCCAGCTTCTCTTCTGAATACGCGACGAACTGGCCGGAGATGGCAGCCGGCATACTGCTTTCCGCGATTCCGCTGGTCCTCATCTTCGTGTTCGCGCAGGACAAGATCGTGCAAGGGCTTTCGTTCGGATCGAAGTAGCCGGCGAGGCGCCCAGTTGCCCGCAACGAGCGCCGCAGCAGCACTCCTTAGAGGCCTCGGAAGACGCCAAGTGGGAAGGAAGAAACGGCGCACTGTAGCCGCGCCGACGTCTGCGGCGGAAATCAGTCCCTCGGCTAGCCCAAGGGGGCAGGAAGGTCCCAGACGGGAATCAGGCGCATGGTGTCGCGACGACTGCGTAGCTCGTCGATGTTCGGCGGCGCGGGCGGGCTGGCAAGCAATTCCCTGGCCGTGTCGCAATTGGGCTGTGCCACGGCGGCCGACACAAGAGTCCAGCCGCCTGCGGCTAAGTCCGCGCGGAGTTGTGGCACCCATGTGCGCGGATTGACGATGTTCGTGTTTGGGTCTGCCTGCTGGATGCGGCCCATGCGCTTCGGGCCATCGAGATCGAAGATGGCCGACACGTCGTCATCTGTCTCAACAACAGCGCATCCGAGCACACCGCTAGACAAGCGCGGCGCAAGATCGGTTCGCCGCACGGCGAATCCACCCTCGGCCACCGCCACAGGTGTCTTGCTCCGAATGCGGTGCACGCGGATGTGCCAAGGCGGCGCTGCGATAAGCCACGTCTCGACCTCGACGTTCTCCATCGGTGACCAACGCGAATAGAGGATGCCGTCGCCGATCCGCGCTTCCCGTTCGCCGTCACGGACCCGGAAGTGCCGACCATCATCGGAGAACGCCAAGGTGTTGTCGAAGGCACCCGTCTCGAAGCAGCGGGGGTGGCTCTCAACGCTGAAGCCGTAGCGCGTGGAATAGGCGAACTTGCAGTACTTCTCCGCCCCGTGGCGCATTTTCCGCGCTTCTTGACCGCCTGCGATGGCGGTAACTTGGCCGGGCTCCGACCAAAGCACGATGCCGGGCTCCTCTTGCGTCACCGGCTCGGTCACTCTGTCGCAACCAGCTTCGGTCGCCATCCAGAAAGGGTGCTCGTCCGGCAACGCCAAGGGCAGAAAGGCCTTCATCGCCCAATAGGGCGAGCCGGGCGAATTGTAGGTCTCGCTCATCAACAGGTTCGGGTAGGCGTAGCCGATAGACAGGATGTGATCACGGTCGCAAATCGGTTGCCTGGTCCACCAACGGAGATTGCGCGCCCACAGGCCGCGCATCTCCCCCCATCGCAGGCCTTCGACGCCGGCGAAGGCAGCCGCTCCCCAGAAGCTCGCATGGGCGAACCGATAGGTGAGGCTGCGGCCGAAAGGCAGCGCGGCGCCGTCATCGGCAAACCAATGTCGAAACTGTGCCGCAAATGTCGCTGCCCGCCGGCGGAAGCGTTCTCGACGATCGTGGTCGCCCTCAGCGAGCGCGGCGTAGACAAGACCGTAGAAGTGCATGGCGAAGGGTATGTAGTGGTCAGCCCGGCGCTCTGGGCCATCCCGATACCACCCATTGCCGATGTCGAGCGCTTCCATCGCGCTCAGGCTGCGCTCGACCCGATCGCGGTCGAACGCGATTCCGACCCGATCCAGGCCGAGCGACACAATGACCCTGAAGAACATCCAGTTGTTCGGAGGTGCCTCGGCCTCCAGGGCCCCGATCAGCCAGCGGCTGAGATTGTCCCGGCCGGCACCCGGTAGCCCGTCCCAGAACACCTCCGGAGCAAGGGCAAGGGCAAGGCCGATAGCCGCCGACTCGACGATGCGCTGGTCGTTCGTCCTCGCCGGTCCCCAATAGTCCGCGCTGTCGGGATCCGATCCGGCGGCCAGACCCATCCGGAACAACGCCCAATGGTCGAATGCACCGCCACCGGCCGCCAGCGGCGCCAGCCCCCAAATGGGGCGCGCGAGCCCTTCGAGATCGGCCGCCGCGACATGGAAATGGGCGCCCGAGGAGCCTAGTCGCACGCGGCCTTTGTGTGGGGAGAGGAATGGCAACAATGGCTCGCAGAGCGCACGGACCGCCTTCGCAGCGTCCTCGCGGTTGGCGATCTGATTGTCGGAAAGCGGGTTCAAGGCAGCGCCATCGTCGGTCTGGCGGTGGAACTACTGGAGAGCGACGCCGTCACGTTTCGCAGCCGCGGATGCGAACGCGGCAATCGAGGCAACGAGCCTCTGCGTATAGCGCTCCCCGGGAAGGTGCGGACCTGATCAATGTCCCCGCTCTCGACGATGCGCCCCTCGTGCATGGCGGCGACGCGGTCGCACATGCGGCGAATGACGCCGAAGTCGGACTCGGTGCAAGCGCCGAGAGTCCGTTCAGCCGACAATCGACGCTCGATAAGCAGCTTGCCCTCCGCAGATCTCTCGAAGAACGGCCAGATCTTCCGTGAACTGGCCCACGCTGTCGCCGGCGACGAACTCAAGAAATGCGAACGCTGGCGACCGCCAGCGCGGTGATGGCGTAAACGCGGCGAGCATGCGCCGCCAGTATGCTTTCCCCTCAACCAGCGGACGACGGTCGTTCCCGGGCAGCCAGTGAAAGACGTGAAGATGCGAGAGGGCCGGCTGCAGGACCCGCAGCTCCGTAAGCCACTGGTCCTCGGTGCGCTCAGGGACTGGCTGCCAGTAGCAGAACAGGTTCGGATGCTCGGCAATCCGGAGGAGCTGCACAGCGGAGACGGCCGTTTCGGTCAGCGTTCCGCGGTGATACTCGACGGAGACGGTACGACCGCGGGCAGCCGCCGCCTCCGCCAGAGACCGCAGTCGCGCGGCGATCCGCTTCGCGCCCCCGGGCGTCGCTTCGCCCGGGCCCTTGCGGCCGGCCCAGACGCGGATATTGGCCGCGCCCAATGCCTCGGCCGTGTCGAGCGCGGCCTCTGCATCGCCGACAGGTTCGTCATCGTCCAGACGCAGATAAGAGCCATAGGAAGGCACCGCCACGCCGGCATCGGCGCACCGCGCCGCAATCGCTCGCGCGCCAACGAGATCGCCCGGCCGAGCATGCACATCGCCGCCCCATTCGATCCCGCACACGCCAGCCGCTGCGGCCTCGCGGATCACCTCATCGGCATCAAGCTGGCGAAATGTGACGGAGCAAAGACCGGGTAGGACGTTGTGCGAGGCGCTCATGCGGCCCTGCTCCAAGTCTTGAAATGAATCGGAAACCGATTGAGATGAGTCAGAACGAACGCGACAGGCACAACGACTCCCACACTCGGAGAAGCCCACCGGGGTCAGGATAACGCCTCCCGACGCACATGCGAGTCCCCCCGCGCCTGCGGCATCCGCGACCTTCTCGGTTTCGCGGCTGCCCCCAAGCACGGCGGCATAGCACACCCCGCGGCGGCCGATAGCAAGTCGCCGGCGTCAAGACCTCGTCGGTCGACTGGCAGGCTGAAGCCGCGCAGATGACTCCGCACAGGCGAAGCGCGCTACAGCGGCACCTACTCGTAGAGAAAGCACTTCACTCCGCGGCCGTCGACCTCATAGGTGGCGGGAACCTCCCGATGGCATCGGTCCATCGCCGCCGGACACCGGGCGGCGAACTTGCAGCCGCCGGCGAGGGGAAACTTTATAGCCGGCTTAGGCATGGTCTGGTCGACAGTCCAGGCCTTGTCAGGATCCGCCTGGGGCACGGATTCCCTCAGGAGCCGCGTGTAGGGATGGAGCGGGTTGCCCAGCACCTCTTCGACCGGCCCGGCTTCGACTATCCAGCCGCGAAGCATCACGGCGATCCTGTCGGCGGTATAATAGGCGGTCGCCAGATCGTGGGTGATGTAGAGAACGGAGACGGCCTGCCGGTCCTTGAGCTCCTTGAACAGATTGAGGATCGACATGCGGAGCGAGGCGTCGAGCATCGACACCGGCTCGTCGGCGACGATCAGGGAAGGCTTGGTGATAAGGGCCCGCGCGATCGAGATGCGCTGCGCCTGTCCGCCCGACAGTTCGTTCGGGTAGCGGCCGCGGACCTCGGCGAGCGACAGGCCGACCACGCCGAGCGCCTCGTCGAGGCAGGCGTCGATCTCGGCGCCGCGCGCGTCCCGGTAGTTGCGCGCCGTTTCGACCAGGTAGGTCTCGACCCGCTTGAGCGGGCTGAACGTGGCGAACGGATCCTGAAACACCGGCTGGACTTCACGAAAGAACCAATTGCGCTTTTCGGACGGGGTGAGGTTCGCCACCTCGCGGCCCTTGTAGGTCAGGCTGCCGCTGGTCGGCGTTTCCAGTCCGAGCACCATGCGGGCCAACGTCGTTTTGCCGCTGCCGCTCTCACCGGCGACCGCATAGATGGTGGGAGTATCGGCATGCAGCGCGATCGAGGCGCCGTCCACGGCGGAAAAGTGCGTCACCGCGAGGCCTTGGCGGATCGTGAACACCTTGGTGAGATCTAGGGTCTCAAGCAGCGGTTCGTCAGGCCGCGGCGGCATTGTCCGTCTCATCGGTGATGAGGTGGCAGGCGGCGCGGTGACCTTTCTCCAGCGTCACCATAGGCGGGATCGTGTGCTTGCAGAGATCCATCGCATAAGGGCAGCGCGGGTGGAAGCTGCAGCCGCTCGGTGGATTGTCGAGAGCCGGCGGACGGCCCTGAATGCTCTCCCGCGCATGCCTCTCATCCAGGGTCGGGAGCGACGCGATCAGGTGCCTTGTGTAGGGGTGTTTGGGGTCCTTGAAGATCGTGCGGGTATCGCCCTCCTCTACGAGTCGTCCGGCGTAGAGGATGGCGATCCTGTCGGCGAGATTGGCCTGCACACCCATGTCGTGGGTAACGAGGACGAGGGTGCTGCCGCCTTCGTTTCGGATACGCTTGAGTTGCTGCATCACGCTGCGCTGGACGACGACGTCGAGAGCGGTGGTCGGCTCGTCGGCGAAGACCAAGCGCGGAGAGAGGATCGTCGCCAGGGCGATCGTCACCCGCTGGCGCATCCCGCCGGAGAGCTGGTGGGGAAACGCGTTCACCACCGTCGGTGACAGGTCGAAATGGGCAAGGTAGTCGCGCACCATTCCGGCCGATGCCCGCTTCGACATCGGGCGGTGGCTGCTTATGAAGTCGTAGAAAGTGGCGCCGATCCGCCGGACGGGGTTGAGGACGTGCATGGACCCCTGTGGCACGTAGGAGATCTTCGCCCAGCGAAGCGCTAGTAGATCGGCCTCGTCGATCGACAGTGCATCGATATTGTCACCGTCGAACGTGTAGTGGACCGAACCCCCGACAACGGTCAGCGGCGGCTCGAAGGCGCCAAGCAGCACCTTCAAAAGGGTGGACTTGCCGCAGCCCGACTCGCCGGCAATCCCGTATATCTCGCCCGGACGAACCGCCAGGGAAATGTCCTCCACGGCGCGCACCGTGCGCCTGACGCCGAACGCCTCGGTGATGTAGTAGGCCTTGAGGTTGCGCGCCTGGAGCACGAGTTCCGGCATTGCCCGCTATCCCCTGACCTGAATCCGCGCCAGGCGGGTGCGCGGATCGAGATAGGTAGTCAGCCCGACCGACGCGAAATAGAAGCCGATGACGATGACGACCGACGCCGCGACCGGCGCCGCCAGCACCCAGACGCGATTGGCGAGGAGGGATTGATAATAGTTCCCCCAGTAAATCATCGTACCGAGACTCTGCGCGTTCATGTCTCCGAGACCGAGCACCGATAGCGTGATCTCTAGCCCGATGGCGAAGAGGAAGCCGCTGACAAGATCGGCCAGCAGGAACGGAATCAGGAACGGCAGATGCTCCTTCATCACGATCTTGAACGAGCGCGACCCCGAGAACACTGCCGTATTGGTGAATTCGCGCTCGCGAAGGGTGAGGACCTGCGAGCGGTAGCGCTTCGACGGTATCGCCCAGTCGAGGAGCCCGATCAGGATTCCGAGCGTAACCAGCGTGAGCTCGCCGCGCAGGATCGCTGCGACAAGGATCAAGAGCGGCAGTCGGGGTATGACGATGAAGGAGTCGACGAGTGCGGAAAGTGTCCTGTCCCAGGCACCGCCCAGGTAGCCCGAAATCATCCCGAGCAGTACGCCGATGCCGCGCCCGATCAACACAGCCAGCCCGGCTACGACCAAGCTGTTGCGCACCGCATGGGTGAGCATCCAAAAGACGTCCTGACCCTGCGAATTAGTGCCGAACAGGTGCTGCCACGATGGGGACTGGTTGCGCGGCACGACGCGACGCGCCTCCGGATCGAAGGGCGAGACGAAGGATAGCGCGATCAGAACCAGCACCGTTGTCAGGATGATGGCCCCGAAGCGGAAAGCCGGGCTGTAACGCAGCAGGTCCCTGATCGTGGCCAATGGGCTCTCCTATCGGTAGCGCACGCGCGGATCGATCAATGGATAAGTGAGGTCGATCAGCAGCGACGCGGTCGCGATTCCGACGATCGAGAGAAGCGTTATCCCCATGATCAGGTTGTAGTCGGCCGAATTGATGGCGTTGAGCAGGAGGTAGCCGAGCCCGGGATAGCCGAAGACAACTTCGGTGATCAGCGCCCCCTCGAAGATGGCGCCGAGGGAGAGGCCAAGGTCGGTGACCTGCGGCAGCATGGTGTTGCGGACGAGATAGGACATCAAGATCTTGCGCTTCGGCAGCGCTGCGATTTCGGCGAAACGGACGTAGTCGGACGAGCGCTCGGTCGTGGCGAGCGCCTTGGCAACGATGAAGCGAAAGGCGGTCGCGCCTATGACGATCGAAAGGGCCGGCAGGAAACCGTGGTAGAGGAGCGAGCTCAGGTAGCTCCAGGAGAGGCTCGCAACGCCCCTGCCGCCCCCGACAAGCGGAAAGATCGGCAGGTAGTACGTGAGGAGCATCAGGAGAACGAAGGCGAGTATGTAGTACGGGATCGGATAGACGGACACGAGGGTGTTCTCGACGGCGCGAGACCACCAGCGGCGCGGGAAATAGGCCGACAGCGTTCCGAGGATAATGCCGAGAAGCCAGGCGATTATCGTGGAGAGGCCGAGCAATCCGACGGTCCACCAGACGGCGGACCCGATCATTTCGTTCACGGTCATCGGAAAGGAGCTGAAGGACGGGCCGAGGTCGCCCGTAAGCACCCGTCTCCAGAAGCCCAGGTACTGCGAGACGAGGCTCCCCTCAAGGCCGTAGAGGTCAAGAAGCGACTGGCGAAGCGCCAGCGTGGCTTCCGGCGAGAGCGACTGGAACGCCGTAAGCCGGCCCAGCGCCTGGTCGACCGGATTGATCGGCGAGAGCCTCGGGATGAGAAAGGTAAGAGTAATGCCGACGAAGATGACCAGCAGCCACTGAAACAGGCGGGGCAGGAAGTATTCCTTGAACAGAGTCATACCGGCTGCCGGAACCTCTTTACCCGGAGCGTGGGCCGTCCCAACGCGGGAAGAGGGAGGGCGGCATCGCCCTCCCCGGGACCGGACCGGTCAGTTGCTGACCGGCTGGAGGCTCTGGATCGCGAACTTTCCGCCCTGGAACCAGTAGAGCGGCATGTAGTCCGGGCTCTCCGCCGTCGGGAACCCGGTCCAATAGCGCTCATCCCAGGTGACGAACTTCTTGAAGCTGACGGCGGTGACGAAATACATCTGCTCCGTCCAGTACTTCAGGAAGTCGCGGGCAAGCTCGAAGTTCTCCTCGCTGTTGGGATCGACCTTGGCCATCGCATCGATCATCTCGCCCAGCTTGGGATCGTTGATGCGCTCATGGTTCTGGGTGCTGCCCTTGGAACGGAAGTCCTGTCCGGCCGGCACGTAGAAGGCCGGATGCCAGGGGCGCATCTCCGACCACGCGTCGCCGGAGGCAAGCGCCATGCTGTGCCACGGGGTACTCACCTGATACTGGCCCTGAATGTGGTTCTGGTCCCAGACGCTCCGCTCGAGCCCCTGCAGGTTCACGTTGATACCGAACTTGGACCACATGTCCGCTGCCGCGTTGGCCATGCGGAACGCGTCATTCTCGTCCGGTGGTGACTGGAGGTTTATGGTCCAGCGCTCGCCGTCGGGCTTCAGCCAGTTGCCGGAGCCGTCACGGCTGAAGCCGCTCTTCACGAGCAGTTTCTCTGCCGCTTCGGGATCGAACTTCCACCAGCCGGTGCCGAAGACCTCGCGCGGCGACCCCGGCACGGTATATCCTTGGCCCTCGGCCCACTCGGCGATCCGGTCGGGCACCGTCGGGTCGTATGGCTTGAACATCTCGCCCGGCGAGACCTCGATCTCCAGGTTCTGCAGCCACTCCTCGAGCGGATCGTGATAGATCGCGGCAAGCGACGCGGTCGGGGTTACCGGGATCGCGGTGACCTTCACGACGCCGCCGATGTACTCGGTCTGGAGCTCGACGATATCGAGCGCAAGCGCAAGCGCCCAGCGGACGTCCTTGTCGGCGTAGACCGGGTCGTCCTCCTGGTTGAAGACGAAGTGGCGCACGCTCACCTCGTTTGGGTGCGCCCAGGGAAATTCGGTGTACCAAGAGCGCGCCCGCGGGGCCGTTTCAAGCGTCGTCTCGAACGCCTCGAAGTCGGCGTCGAAAAAGACGTCGAGTTCGCCGCGCGACATGGCGATCGCCTTGCGGGCGCTTTCGCCGTAGAAGATGGTCAGCACGTGCTCGGGGCCGGAATTGCCGACTTTGACGCCGGCCGGCGACCGCTGCCAGTCCTCGCGGCGCTGGTAGAGTTCCCAGAAGCCGTTCGGATCGGACTGAATCGGAATGTAGTTGCCGAGCACCACCGGTGGGTTGTTGGTGTAGGTCGCAAGGTTGTCGACCGTCTCGAAGACATGCTTGGGCATCATGTAGATGCCGTTCCAGCGCGCCTCGAAGAGGTTGAGGTGGAAGCGTGGGTTCGGCTCCTTCAGATGGAAGGTGACGCTGTGATCGCCCGTCTTCTCAACCGACTCCATGAACTGGTTGAGCTGCGCATGCCAGCCACTCGCGCCGAGATCCGGATTGGCCTTTAGGGTCTCGACGGTGAAGACGAGGTCGTCGGCAGTGAATTGAACGCCGTCGCTCCAGTAGATGTTGTTGCGAAGCTCGACGCTCATTTGCGTGAAGTCGTCGTTGTATTGGGGGCCGGAACTGGCGGCATCGTTGATGAGCTCGCCCGTCTCCTGGTCGCGAAGCCAAAGGGTCTCCATCATCAGGGCGTGGCGATGCGGACTGTGGGGCCCGTTGACCCAAAGATTGTAGTTGTCGATCACGCTGTAGCGGAAGATCTGGTCCGCAACGAACAGCTCGGCGCGCGGGACGTCCACCGGCAGTCCTGACGGCTGCGCCCAGGCCGCGACAGGCGGCGTCATGAGGAACGCCATCAGGGACAGAATCCTGATCCTCAACATGTCATCCTCCTCCCTAGTCCAAGCACATGCTCGGATGATTCTTGTCTTGCTTAACCCTCCAATTTGATCCCGCTCAGGCTCTCCCCCTCCCGCTACGGCCCTTTCATCTCATGCTGCAGATCCTCGCAATTCCACCCGTCTGTCTGCGGCGAGCCCTCCACCCGGATCGCAGGACACGGACGGCCTCGTCCGGATACGAGTATTCTCAAACTATTCAGCCGATATCGCTCTCTGTCAATCAAAATCAATCAGTTCTTGCAATCCTTCGGTGGTCTCGGGGCAGTTCCGTGCATGCTGCGGCGCAATATGATCGAAATTGAACGATAATGATTGACAGATGGGCGCATCACGCAGCACTATTTCCATGCTCTTTGGGAGGAGGCGCAGTGACCGATATTCTGCAAAGTTGCTGCGCGTGGCGACGGAGAGGAGCCCCCGTGCCGCTAGCCGCGAGGATTCGCCCAACGCGCGGCGGGACGGTTCGATGATGAGCAATCCCAAGAGACCGCCCAACGTCCTCCTGATCGGCATCGACTCGCTCCGTGCCGATCACATGAGTCTCTACGGCTATCGGTGTCTCACGACACCGCATATCGACCGGTTCGCCCAAGGCGGCGTGACGTTCGAACGCACCTACAGCCCTCACATTCCCACCACCAGCGCATATGCCTCCATGCTCAGTGGGCGCGACTGTTTCACGACCCAGGTGGTGGCACTGCGGCACAAGGGCGGATTGCGACCGGAGATCCGGACGCTTCCGGAAATCCTTCGGGACGAGGGCTACGCCAGCTCATGCGTCGGATTCACCGGCAACCCCAGCTCGCGCGGCTTTGATCGGTATCTCGACTATGCCGGCTGGGGAAGCTGGAATGAGGGGCGGAGTCCCAAGGCCGAGAATCTCAACCAGGTCGCAGTGCCGGAACTGGACCGGCTGATCGACGGCAACGAGCCATTCTTCCTGTTCCTGCGCCACATGGACCCGCACGCGCCATATCTGCCGCCGGCGCCCTTTGAGCGGATGTTCTATCACGGCGACGAAACCGATCCTGCCAACACGTCGATGCAGCCGGTCATGGAGTTCGCGCCGTTCCGCGACTTCTTCCAGTCATGGATGCCGCCCGGAATCACCGACAAGGACTATGTCGTCGCTCAGTATGACGGCGCGGTCGCCTATCTCGACTCCAGTCTCCAGGCAGTGTTCACGGCGCTCGAAGCACGCGGTGCGCTCGACGACACGATCGTCGTGGTGAATGGCGATCATGGCGAGACGCTCTATGAACACGAATGCTGGTTCGATCACCATGGCATGTACGACAATGTGCTGCACGTGCCGCTGGTCATCCGCTACCCGGCGAAGCTGCCGGGCGGTATGCGGCTCGCCGGCTTCAACCAGCACAAGGACCTCGTACCGACGCTCCTCGAACTTGCCGGCATTCAGACCGACGACGCCTTCGACGGGCGGAGCCTGATGGCGATGGTGCGCGGCGAAATGGCGTATCTTGACAGGGAGTTCTACATCACCGAGTGCACCTGGATGCGCAAGCACGGGTGGCGCACCCCGGAGTGGAAGCTGATCGTGGCGCTTGAGCCGGACTTTCATTTCAAGCCCGAAGTCGAGCTCTACGACCTCGTCAAGGATCCGCAAGAGAACATCAACCTGGCAGATGAGCTACCCGACGTAGTCGCCGATCTCAGAGGCCGGATGGACTCCTGGATCGCGAGGCGCGAGAAAGCGGCCGGGCTGCCCAATCCGATCCACGACCAAGGGGATTGGCACGGGCACGAGGGGGTCGGTTCCTTCACCTCATCGCAGCAGGCCTACGACACCCTCCACATCGGCGATCCGGCGCAGGCGGCGAAGCTTCAGGCGGAGTCGCGCGAGTAACGACGTAGAACCCGACAACCCAAAGCTCCGGACGAACCTCGCACGGATCGTCTCTCGAAAGGGACTGCCCATGCCACTCAACGTCGCCATCGTCGGTGCCGGCAATATCGGCAACACCCACGCCCGCGTGTATCACGAGCATCCCGAATGCACGGTCGTGGCGGTCTGCGACGCGATCGAGGACAAGGCGCGGGCCGCGGCGGCGCGCTACGACGGCGAGGCATTCACCTCGGTCGAGGCGATGCTGGCGGCTGGTCTCGCTATCGATGTGGCAAGCGTCTGTACGGCGGGGGTGGAGAACGGCGGCGACCACTACGCGCCGACCATGGCGCTGCTTGAGGCGGGCATCCCGGTCCTCGGCGAGAAGCCGATCTCCAACAAGCTGTCCGAGGCCCAGGAGATGGTTGCCCTGGCCCGCGAACGGGGCCTGCGTTACGGCATCAACCTCAACCACCGCTTCACGCCGGCGGCGCTGCGGCTGAAGGAATGGCAGGAGGCCGGTCGCCTCGGCCCACTCAACATCGTCAACATGACCATGTGGATCAACAATCCCAACGAGAGCTCACCCTACTTCCATCTGCGCGCGCTCCATCCGCATTCCATCGACGTCATGCGCTATTTCTGCGGCGATGTCGTCAAGGTGCAGGCTTTCTTCAAGAAGGGCGAAGGGCGCGCCATCTGGTCGAACGCACAGGTCAACATGCTCTTCGAGAACGGCGTGATCGGACACCTGACCGGCTCCTACGATGCCGGCGGCAGCTATGGTCTGGAAACGCTCGAGCTCGTGGGCACGCAGGCGCGCGTCGTGCTGCGCGAGGCCTGCGAGGAACTCGAGTTCTACCCGCGCTTCTCCAAGGAGGTGGAGCGCTACGCCTGTCTCGGAGGCATGCAGAAGTTCCCCGAAACCTTCGGCAGCCGCATTTCGCGCTGGATCGAGCAGAACCTCGAAGAGGCTGCGCCGGAGGCGATCGACGGTTCGGGCGAGGACGCACTCAAGGCGCAGAAGATCATCGAGGCCGCGATTACCTCCTGGGAAAACGGTACGGTCGTCGAGCTCTGATGTCGCTCGTCACGGTGATCGGACGGGGGCACTCCGGCACCCGCGCCATCTCCCACACCCTCTACGCCAGCGGCGTCTATATGGGCGGGATGCTCAACGCGTCCGGCGATCTCGTCCCGCCGCAGGCGATGTACGACGCCTGTCGCGTTATGGCGCGCTATGTCGACCGGGTCGGCGATCTCAAATGGGATTTCACGCGGGTGATCGAGGCCGACATCCCGGACGAGTTCACCGAATCGGTCAAGCGCTACCTTGAGACCGTGTTGGCGAGCCAGGCATCGCACCGCGGCTGGAAGATACCCGAGACGACGCTGGTCTATCCGTGGATTGTCCGCATGTTTCCGGACGCGAAGTACATCTTCTGGATCCGCGATCCGCGCGACTGCATCCTCAGCTCGCACCTGACCGACGACCTCGGCCGCTTCGGCATCGACTACCCGCAGACGGATGAAATTCGCCGCCGGCGGGCGATCTCCTGGAAGTATCAATACGATCTCATCCAAGCGACGCCCAAGCCGCCGAACTGGCTGGAAGTGCGGTTCGAAGATTTCGTCCTCCGCCAGGAGGAGACGCTGGCGCGTCTCGAAGGGTATCTCGGCTACCCACTCGCTCGCATCGTGGTCCGTCCCGATGCCGTGGGCCGCTGGAGGAGCGATACGGATCTGCATGATTTCGATTTCTTCGAACCGGCGCTCCGCGCCTACGGCTACGACACGCCGCCGGCCAGCGGCTGAGGTGCAACAAGGGAGGTTCCACGATGAAGCTCGGTGCAAACACGGTGCTGTTCGGCGGCCACGACCTGGAGACCGCGTTCAGATGTCTGGCGATGGCCGGCTATGACGGAGTCGAGGTCTCCGCCATCGACGGCATGAGCGAGCACTTGGTCCTCGCCCGCTGGCGGGAGATCGCCCCGGAGGTCAAGCGCCTTGCCGGCGAATACGGCCTCGAGCTCTTGGCGATGGAGCAGCCCTCGCGCGATCCGGAGATCATGGAGCGGGCGATGCAGGCGGCCGTCGAGATCGGCATCCCGATTGTCAATTGCGGCCCCGGCGGCAAGACCGGCGACGAGGAGAGCCTGCGGCAGTCGATCGATTCGCTCGGCCGCCTGGCCGAGATGGCCGAGCGCTATGGCGTGACGCTGTGCGTCAAGGCCCATTTCGGCCACAGCATCCACAATACCCCGACCACACTCAAGGTGATGGAGGCGATCACCTCGCCCGCCTTCGGCATCGACATGGACCCTTCGCATATCTACCGCGCCGGAGAAAACCCGGTGGAAGCGATCGCAGCGGTGCTGCCGCGCGTCAAGCACGTGCACATCCGCGATTGCAAGGGGCGCCAGCAGGGGCCGGGCAAGCCGGAAGACCAGGCGAACGGGCGCGGCGACATCGATCTCGTCGGCTATGTGCGCACCCTCCACGAGGGCGGCTATGCCGGCCCGCTCGACCTCGAGGTGATCGGCGCAAAGGACTATACGGTTGAGCAATGCAGCATTATCGCGGCAGAAGCGCGGGGGCACATGCAGGCGTGCCTGCAGGCCTGCGGCGCGCGATGAACAGTGACTGGCCGAAGTGTCTGGCTGTGCACATGCTTCACATTCATCCGAGCTCCACGCGGCGCGAGCCGGCGCGGCGGTGGAACGGCAGCCCTTCTCGATTGCGGCAAGAGAAGCCCTCATGCGCCTCGGAGATCAGCGCCAGCCATTCGTTGCGCGCCTTGCGATGGCGGCCGCCTGGTCGGACGGCTGTCGGATCAAATCCCGACGCGGCGCCTGCGGATCATCAACGCCGCCAACGGCCGCATCTTCGGACTGGAGTTCGGGGGCCACCGGCCGGTCGTCATTGGGTATGACGGCCGGCCGGTCGAACCGCACGAGATGAAGGGCAGCCGACTGGTTCTCGGGCCGGCCATGCGGGCGGACCTCATCCTCGACATGGCCGGCGAGCCCGGCGAGCGCTTCACCGTTGTCGACAGCTTCTACGACGGCCTCGCCTACCGCCTCATCGACATTGCCTACGACGCCGCGCCGCTTCGCTCTCGGCCGCCCGAGACGCCGATCGCACTCGCCGCTAACACCATGCCGGAGCCCGACATCGCGCCCGCCGAGCGCCATGCCTGCCATTCCCTGGAGCCCGGCGTGCACCTGACCGGGCCGAGCCTGGCGGACCTCTGGGGTACGACGGCCGGCGAGACCGATGGTTTCATGCGGTATTCGCAGGGACTAAAGTCAGCCGATTTCGCTTGGGATGACATCACGCTCAACGCGTGGCTCACCGATTCGCGCAGCATGGTGCCGGAGACGTCTCGGATTGTATGACCACATGGTAGTGCACCAGACTATTTCGGGCGGCCAATGTCTGGATCCGAGCCTGTACGAGCCACGCCCCGCCTGCCCACATTGCGGCATCGAGGACGATGCGCTAAGAGCGGGGCTCCGGACATGGCCCGCGAAGCACCCGTAGCTCAGCTGGATAGAGCGCTGCCCTCCGAAGGCAGAGGTCACAGGTTCGAATCCTGTCGGGTGCGCCAAATTCAGACGGTCCATTCCGGACACATAGGTGACGGTTTATTCCGGAGACATCTCTCCGGAAGGGCACCTTTCGCTTGACGCCGTTCTTGGCGAGCTTGCGGACGTAGAGCTCCAGTTCGAGTGATCGCGGAAGAAGCGCGAGAAGCTGTGGACCACGACGACATCGAAGGGCGCGGGCTTGGACGTGCCGGCCTCGATCATGCGCTGGAACTCCGGCCGGCGGTCGCTAGTGGCGGAGGCTCCTGCTTCCACGAAGGTCTCGACAAGAAGGTAGCCACGCGCCTCGCAATATGCCTTTCCCTGCCGCTTCTGGTCGGGAATGGGGACATCATGCTCGGCTTGCCGCGTCGTTGAGATGCGCATGGAGGGCGGCGCGCAAGGTGGGATGGGGACTTTGAATATTCGCCGTTGGCCTCCCACTGCCTTTCGAGGCGTCTTGCGCGCGAACTTCAAATTCACCGTTCCTCCTGGAGGCGGCTAGGGAGGCGTGCAGCGCAAATGCGTGCGTGCCGGTAGACATTCCCATGCAGGGCTGAGCGCTGTCTTGGAGCACCTGTTCACGATTGCCGGCAGTGGTCCGAAGTGGCGGTGGATGCGATTGCTGTGCCGTGTGCCTATGTCGGCGTGCATCGTCATGGCCGGCTGGACTGCTGATACGAGAAATCGCACGCCTCGCTCGCCACGCAGAAGCCGGCCGCATTGGCGAAGCGGGCCAGTTGCGGCCAGGCCGCTGCCGAGACGTTGATCCAGTTGCGCCGCTTGCCGATGCGGCCGGGAGCATCGACGTTCCGGCGCGTTGGAATTGCATCGCCCTCCGGCCAGAGCTCATATTCCTCATAGGGGCGGTCGAGCCAGGCCCGGAAGACCTCCTGACCGCGACATGTGGCTGCAATCGACAGCCAGCCCGACGCGTCCGGTTCGAGCACGATCTCCATACTCTCGCCGGCCAGTTCCGCCAGGACTTCGAGCCGTTCCCCTCGGCGGTGCGAGCAAACGCGCGGTGTGACGATACCGCCGGAGCCGGTTTCCAGCACCCAGCACGGCGCACGGCGCAGCGCATCCGCGAAATCGTCAAGCACGGCGGCGGCCGCGACGCTGAGAAGCATCTCGCCGCCGGTCAGGCCGTCGAACCAGAATGGCGGAACCGCAGGCAGGCGCCCGCTTTCCGGCGCGCGCTCATTCATCGGTGTCCGCCGCGCTCCCATTGTAAGCCTCGGCGAAGCCGGCCAGCGACAGGCGCGGCTGACACCGCGCCTCGCATGTCCCGCTGTCGATCTCCAGAATGTCGTTCGAGGACGCGATGCCGCCATCGGCATCGCGGAACAGGATCTCGACATGCAGCACGCCCTGGGGATCTTCGCCCATCAGGTCTCTGTGGCTCCGGGGCGCGGCGTCGCTTGCGGCCAGCATGGCGGCGACAGGATCGGGGCCGAATGTGAAGCGGTGGAGGTGCCCCGCAAAAATTTCTTGCCGGGGGTGATCGTTCGCCAGTGGCGGCAAGAGCTGCGGCGTGTCGGCGCGCCATTGCGTCTCGCGCAGGCGTAGTGTCACCGCTACGGGTTCGTGGGAGCGCATCTTGTCGGGTTGCCAGTGCGGCTCGTAGCCGATGTCGAGGAGAAGCGCTGCCACATCGTATGGCTGGGCACGGGGAAAGCGGACGATCACATAGATGCCGTCGTTCCACCTTCCGACCGCGCTGCCCACAAGATAGCCGTCGCTCGACCATCGCATCGCCACCGTCGGTGCCGCAAAGCCATCGGGCGGGGCGAAACCTTCCGCGTCCGGCGTGTCGGCGTGAGCTGGCGCAAGCCACAAGGCGGCGAGGACAAGGCCGGGAAACGTGCTGAGCTTCGACACGGCGTCACCGGGTCTCGCCCAGGGTAGCCTCATCTTCGTCCTTGGAAACGCCTTGCCCATTCGCATGCAGGGCGCCGAGATCGGTTTGAGCCGTACTGTCTCCCTGTACTACCGCAAGGCGATGCCAGTGCGCAGCCTGCGCATGGTCCTGGGTGACGCCCCGGCCACGCATATACATGACGCCCATACTGTACTGGGCCTCAATATTTCCCCGCTCTGCCAGCGGCTTGAAGAGTGCAAGCGCCGTTGCGTAGTCCTGCCTCTGGTAGGCCGCGACCCCATCTTCGAAAGGTCCTGCGTGAACCGGCGTGGCGGACAGCACCGCCATTGCCAGAAGCGCAGCACCGGCGGCGTGCCCTGCGCCGGAAATCAGACGTGAGAGCTGCATGACCTTCTCCCTCGTGTGGTCACGCGGCGTTCCAGGCCGCTGGGTTTTTGGAGTGTAGGCGCGCGTCTGAGGCCGGGTCTCCCCCCTGAACAGGGGTATTGGCGGGCCCGGCTAAAACACGTCGCCGATGCGGGAGTGGCCAAGGGCCTCGCTTAGTTCCTTGCAAGTGGCGAGTTGGGTCGCGGAAACATGTGCGCTTCGGCAAAACCGACGAGAATTTCGTTCTGAACCGCAGGCGGCGATTCGCTTCACGATGGCGACACGGTCGAGGATACTTTCCCCGCTCTCCGATTTCTTCGTGAGGACGACATAGTCCTGCGCGCCGACATCACCCCAGAAATTAGTCGGAGTCTCGCGAATGCGTTCGCCAAAACTGTCGTAGACGCAGTGTTCAAGCAGCCTGTCTTTCACCTCTGGAAAATTCTTTCGCAGCCAGCTCACGAACCGGAATCCGGCGTCGATCAACAGTTCCCGGTCGCGAGGGTGCATGGTGTTCTCCAGATCAAGGTCGGCCGCATCTATTCCCGGTCGTGTCCATAAAGGACGAGGCAGCGGGCAATTTCCGTCCCGGCGATCGGGGACCGGCTTTGCTCTCCAACTGTGCGATTGCCGTGGCCAGCACGGTGCGGACATGCTCGTCATCCTCACCCGCCAGCGCGTTGCGCAGCAACGGCAAGGCCGTGTCTGGTTCGTGTCCAGCCAGCGCCAATGCGACGTATGCGCGGGTGCCCCATTCCGCGCTATTGAGGCCGGCGGCGACATCCTCGATATAGCGGGGCGGAACGCTGGCCAGGATGCGCTGGAACAGCGATTGGGCATCGGCGATGTCGTCCTGGCTGTCGCCGTCCCACTCCGGCAAGGCATTGCGTTCGCGCGAGAGGTCGTCGAGCCGGGCAATCGCCGCCTCGATCTCGGCAATTCCGCAACGCTCGCCGATCCATTGTGCGCGATCCTCGGGCGTCCTGTCCCAGGGATTGAGGTCGTGGCGGGCCTCCTCCAGCAGATCGGTGAGGGCGGAGATCTGCACGCTGAGGGGTCCGCGCCACTCCCGCTTGAGTTCGGTC